>NZ_JBNBPO030000016.1:0-92963 GCF_051280635.3 Nocardioides proteolyticus
TCGGCCGCCTCGGCGTGCCTCCGCCTCGGTGCGGGCGAGCTCCTCGGCCTCGGCACGCGCCCGGTGGGCGACCGCCGCGGTCTCGGCCTGCTCCTGCGCGAGCCGGTCAGCCTCGGCGCGCGCCTCGCTGGCCCGCTGGGCCGCCTCCTCGGCCGCCATCCGCTCGGCGGCCTGCTGCGCGGCCGCCAGCTCGGCGTCGCGCCGCATCCGAGCAGCGAGGGCTGCCACGACCTCGGCGTTCGCCGACGGCTCGGCCGCCTCGTCGGCGCCCGTGGACTCCTCGGGAGCCGGCAGCAGCTCGGCCTCGATCTCGGCACGCGCGTGCGCCAGCACCTCCGCCGGCCGCCTCGGCGTCTCGGTGTGGCCGTCGACGTCCGGGATCGGCTCCTCGAGCAGCGGCGCGTCGACGAAGTCGGGGACGGTCCGCGACTCCTTGGGGGCAGTGCCGGCGCCGCCCGGGCGACGGCGGAAGCGCGCCAGCCCCTTGGCTGCGGGTGCCGGGACGGGCTCGGCGAACCCGCCCTCGACCGCATCCTGGATGACGCGCTCCTCGGGGGACTCGTCGGCGCGGTGGCGGTGGCGTGCGAGGGCGTCGGGTCCGCGCTCGTCGGCCGAGCCGTCGGGCAGGTCGGTCCTCTCGCGGGCGGGCCGGTCGGCGGTCTCCGTGGCGACGACCTCCAGCTCCTCGACCGTCGGGGCGGCCGGGCCGGTCAGGGTGGGGGCGGCCTCGGCACGCTCGGCGTCAGCGGCGAGCGACTCCACACGGGCGTCCTCGGCGCGAGCCTCGATCTCCTCCGCGGTGGGAGCCGGGTCCGGCGCCGGCTCCGGTGTCGACTCCGGTGTCGGCTCGGGTGTCGGCTCGGGTGTCGGCTCGGCGGGTCGTCGCGTGGCGCGGTCGATGATCTCCGCCCAACCGGGCTCGGCGGGGTCGCTCCCCGGATCGGCCTCCTGCTCGGGCGCTCGGTCGGTTTCCGGGGCGGGCGTCGGCGGCCGGCCGTCCTCGGCCGGGCTGACCATGGCGCCCCAGTCGACGTCGTCGGTGTCGGGTGCAGCCGGCGTCGCACCGGAACGGCTCCCCACCCGCGCGGCGATGTCGTCGGTGCGCTCGCCGTCCTCGCCGTCGAGCGCCGGTCTGCCGTCGGCCTCGGCCTCGGCGCCGCCGTCGGGCATGGTGTCGGTGAGCGCCGCGGCGGAGTGCCCAGCCTCCCCGGCCGGACCGCTGCGCCGCAGCAGCTCCTCCACGTCGTCGGGATCGAGCTCGCCGACCTCCGGCACCTGGTCGTCCTGCCGGCGCCAGAGCCGGCCCCTCCGCCCCCGACCGCGCTCAGGGCGCGACTCGCCGAACCGGGAGCCCTCGGGTCCCGGCTCGCCGTCGGTGACAGAGCTCATGACGTCCCAATCTACTCAGCGTTGCAGGAGTTACGCGCGATGTTCACCGATCCTCACGCCCGGCGGTACTGGACGTGCGTGTCCTCGGGGGCGTGGCTGAAGGCGAGGCCCTCGTAGAGCCGGCGGGCCGCGGTGTTGTCGGACTCGACGTAGAGCAGGATCTCCTGGACGCCGCGCGCGGTGAGGTGGTGCAGCCCGGCGAGGGTCAGCACCCGGCCGAGGCCGCGGCCTTGAGCCTCGGGCGCGATCCCCACGACGTACACCTCGCCGGTGTGCCGGTCGTGTTGCTTGGTCCAGTGGAACCCGAGCAGCTCACCGCCCTCGCCGACGGCCAGCAGCAGCCCGGCGGGGTCGAACCACGGCTCCGCCATCCGCTCGGCGAGTCCCGCCGCGTCGAGCGAGCCCTGCTCGGGATGGTGAGCGAAGGCGGCCGCGTTCACCTCCAGGAGCGCGGCGGCGTCGCGGTCGCCGTAGTCGCGGACGTGGACGCCGGCCGGCGGCTCCGCCGCCGGAAGGGGTACGGCGGTGGGCCGGCGCATCACCCACAGCTCGCGCTGCCGGGCGAAGCCCAGCCGCTCGGCGAGGCGTCCTGCCGCCGGGTGGTCGCCGTGCGACCAGGCGGTGAGCCCACCGCTGTCGGCGCAGGCGAGTGCCGCGAGGCTGCCGCCGAGTCCCGCGCCGCGAGCCTGTGGCGCGACGGCCAGGTCCACCTCCGGACCCCTCCGCAGCGCGAAGCCGTCCCGGGTGACCCACGCCCCGATCCCCTCCAGCCCGTCGTGCTTGAGGCGCAGGTGGGCCGCCTCGTCCAGCGGGTCGGCGCGGTCGTGCTCGAGGCACGCGCGTCGTACCTCCGCAATCGAGGCCAACGCCTCGTCGCCCGACAGCAGCGCGATCTCTGGAGCCACGTCTCGACGTTATCGCGACCATCCGGCCCGCTCGCGGGGGACCGTGGATGCCGCGCCCCAACGATTCTTGTCGCGTCCTGGGCGGAATGCCGACAAATTCTGATGGGGCGCGGGTCAGGCGTCGACGTCGTCGCGGTCCGCGGCCGGCGCGGTGTCGGCGGCGCTCTCCTTGGCCGGCAGCACGAACCGGTAGCCCACGTTGCGGACGGTCCCGATCAGGGTCTCGTTCTCGGGGCCGAGCTTGGCCCGGAGCCGGCGGACGTGGACGTCGACGGTGCGGGTGCCACCGAAGTAGTCGTAGCCCCACACCTCCTGGAGCAGCTGCTGGCGGCTGAAGACTCGGCCCGGGTGCTGGGCGAGGAACTTGAGGAGCTCGAACTCCTTGAACGTCAGGTCGAGCACCCGCCCGCCCACCTTCGCGGTGTACGTCGCGTCGTCGACGACGACCTCGCCGGACCGGATGAGGTGGGCCTCGGGGTCGGCGGCGTCGCGGGCGGCGGCCAGCCGTCCGACGGCGAGCCTGATCCGCGCCTCGAGCTCGGCCGGGCCGCAGGTGTGGAGCACGACGTCGTCCATGCCCCAGTCGTGGGCGACGACCGCGAGACCGCCCTCGGTGGTGACCAGGATGACCGGTACGTCGGTGCCGGTGGTCCGGATCAGCCGGCACAGGTCGCGGGACCCGGCCAGGTCCTGGCGTCCGTCGACGAGCACGAGGTCGGACTCCGGCGCCTCGAGCAGCGCGCTGCCCTCGGCAGGGAGGATCTTGACGTGGTGGCCTAGGAGCGCGAGACCCGGAAGCACCTCGGCCGAGGGTTGCAGGGCGCTGGTCAGGAGCAGGAGAGTGCTCACTGCTGGTCTCCTCACTGGCGCCGGTGACCGCAGGCGCCGTGTCGAGACCGAAACGCAACGCTGGGTCCCGGCCGGTTTTCCCTCTGAGGGACGATAGCGAAACACGGGAGCGACCGGGAAGAGAACGACGATGAACGAGATGCAGGTCATCCGGGTGCGGTACTGGGCCGCGGCACGGTCCGCGGCCGGCGTCTCCGAGGAGGACGTCGCCGTCGACGGACCGCTGACCCTCGACGCGCTCCGCGACGAGGTCGTACGGCGCCACGGCGGCACGCGGCTCCCCGACGTGGTCAAGGCCTGCTCGGTCCTGGTGGGGGAGCGCCCCGTCTCCTCGGCGGACCCCGCGACGGTGGTCGTACGGCCGGGGGAGACGGTGGAGTTCCTGCCTCCCTTCGCAGGTGGCTGACTCACGCACCCCACCGGCCTCCGTCCCCTAGACTCCGTTCGGCCGCCGCGATCCCCACGACGGCGGACAGAGGAGAGCAGTGCAGAGCCAGGCGAACGCAGGACCCTCCGGGTCGAGCCGTTCGGTCCAGGCGCCCGCAGGGAGCGGGGTCCTCGTCACCCTCGCCGTGCTGGCCGCGCTCGCCGGTCTGGTGTTCCTCTCCACCACCGATCTGGTCGGCGCGCTGGCCTCGGTGGGCATCGCGGTCTACCTGGCCGGGATCGCCGTGCTCGGCGCGACCAGGATGGGCGTCGCGACCCTGATGGCGGGGTTCGCGACCGCGCCTGCCTACAAGGGCCTGGCGCCGGAGGGCGCCGACGTCACTCCCACCGACGGCCTGGTCGTCATCGGGTTCGCGCTGCTGCTGCCGGTGGTGCTGAGCGGCCGCATCCGGCTCCCCCTGACCCACCTCATCGGCACGGTGCTGATCATCACGGCGGGCAGCATCGCCACCCTGCTGTCGGACTACCCGCTGCTCAGCGGGATCTCGATGGTGCTGTGGCTGTCGGTGATCTTCGGTCTCCCCATGGTGGTGACCATGTGGGACCCGTCGTCACGGGTGATCGAGCTGCTGGTCTGGAGCTACGTGGTCGGCCACATCGCCAGCTGGGCGGGCGGCATCGCGACCGGCGGCATCACGCCGAGCGGCCGCCACATCGGGCTGACCAACCACCCGAACTACTTCGGTCAGGCCGGCATGATGTCGCTGGCCCTGCTGATCTACCTCTTCTTCCGCTACCGGTCGACGCTCGCGCGGACGGTCGTCCTCGGTGCCGCAGCGATCTGCGGACTGTCGATCCTGTTCAGCGGCAGCCGCGGCGCGACGATCGTCGTGGCAGTGCTGATCCTGATGATCCCGTTCGTCGAGCGGTCGGCCGTGACCGGCTTCGTCTGGGCCCTCGTGGGCGGCCTGCTGATCGCGCTGCTGCCCTTCGTCGTGCAGATCACGGGCGAGACCTCCGCCGTCGAGCGCTTGCTCGGCGACGAGGGGACGACCGGCTCCAACCAGGTCCGGGAGCAGGGGCTCGAGGGCGGGATCGAGAAGTTCTTCGACCATCCCTGGGCCGGGATCGGCCTGATCGAGTTCGAGCTGTTCCACATCCACAACAACTTCCTCGAGGTGGCCGTCGGGATCGGGATCTTCGGTCTCATCGGCTACGTGCTGGTCCTCTACGCCTTTGCGCGCCCCCTCTTCAGCGACCTCGAGCACCGTCGGCTCTGCTACACGGTCTGGGGCTTCATGGGGTGGGGCATGACGATCCCGAGCCTGTACGACCGCAGCCTGTGGCTGCCGATCGCGCTCAGTGCCACCTGCTGGGTGGCCGCGGCCAAGCGGCGCGACGATCCCCCCTCCGGCGTGGCCCCCGGGCCCACGCTCGCCACGGCCGGCGGCCCCGCCCCGGCCCCGTCCACGAAGGAAGTCTGATGCGGGTTCTGGTGACGGGCGGTGCCGGGTTCCTCGGCTCCCACCTCTGCGACCGGCTGGTCGCCGAAGGCCACGACGTGCTGTGCGTCGACAACTACTACACCGGCACGAAGGACAACATCGCCGGCCTGCTGGGCAACCACCGGTTCGAGCTGATGCGCCACGACGTGACGTTCCCGCTGTACGTCGAGGTCGACCGCATCTACAACCTGGCCTGCCCGGCCTCGCCGATCCACTACCAGCGCGACCCCGTGCAGACCACGAAGACCAGCGTCCACGGCGCCATCAACATGCTCGGCCTCGCCAAGCGGGTGCGGGCACGGATCCTGCAGGCGAGCACCAGCGAGGTCTACGGAGACCCCGAGATCCACCCGCAGGTCGAGGAGTACTGGGGCCGGGTGAACCCGGTGGGCATCCGCAGCTGCTACGACGAGGGCAAGCGCTGCGCGGAGACGCTGTTCTTCGACTACTGGCGCCAGCACCAGCTCGAGATCAAGGTGATGCGGATCTTCAACACCTACGGGCCGCGGATGCACCCCGACGACGGCCGGGTGGTCAGCAACTTCATCGTCCAGGCGCTCCGCGGCGAGTCGATCACGATATACGGCGACGGGCAGCAGACCCGCAGCTTCTGCTACGTGGACGACCTCGTCGAGGGCATGTGGCGGTTGATGGAGAGCCCGGCCGACTTCGTGGGACCGGTCAACGTCGGCAACCCGCAGGAGAACACGATGCTGGAGCTCGCCGAGACGGTGCTGCGGCTGGTCGGTGGCACGTCCAAGCTGGAGTTCCGCCCGCTGCCGTCCGACGACCCGCGGCAGCGCCAGCCCGACATCTCGCTGGCCCGCAAGGAGCTCGGCTGGGAGCCGACGGTCGCCCTGGAGGACGGCCTCAAGGAGACCATCGACTACTTCCGCCACCGGCTCGAGCGCTGAGCCGGCGCTGAGCCGGGCTCACGACGGCGCCCGGGGAGCGACGGTCCGCTCCCGCGGAGCCGGCCCGCGAGGGCAGGTGAGGCGGCGGTCAGGCCACCGCGTCGGCGTCGCCCGCGGCGGCGTACGGCTGCTGCGTGGCGAGGTCGTGGATGCGCGCGCGCCGGGTCTGCACGACCGCGAGGGCCTCGGTGAAGCTCATCGGCTTCTTCAGACCGAACGTGATCAGCACGGTGTAGAGCAGGATCATGAAGTCGGTGCGCAGCCGGTAGCCCTCGACCGCGGCCCGGCAGTACGCCGCCTCGAGCTCGAGCCGCTGACCGTCGGTCAGCACCGAGCGACCGACCAGCTGGGGGAGCCCCGTCAGGCCGGCCGGCGTCTGCCAGCGCTCGTCGATCGTGCGGTGGCGCTCCACGAGCGCGAGTCGCACGTCCTCGGTCAGCGGCCGGGCGCCGACGATGCTCATCTCCCCCCGGAGCACGTGGATGAACTGCGGGATCTCGTTGAGACCGAGGCGGTCGAGCAGCCGACCGATCGGCGTGTAGAGCGGGGAGTCGGGCTTGGTGTTGAGGAAGTGGTCGGTCTCGTCGCAGTCCTTGACCTTGTTGGCGTCGGGGACCATGACGCGGAGCTTGACCATCTGGATCAGCACGCCCGGGCCGACCCAGCGGTGGGACCGGTAGAAGATGGGCCGCCCGGACAGCACCAGCACGGCGAGCGCCGCCATGGTGACCACGGGAATCCAGGCGAGGGCTGCAAGGCTGACGACGACGATGTCGAACATCCGCTTGAGCTTCATCCACGGACCTCTCTGCCGCTAGGTTCGGGGGGTACTAGCGGCTCCCGAGAAGGCAGTGCTCGGAGCCGCCTCGCAGTCCCAACGAGCGAGTCACGGAAGAGATACGAGTCTCACGAAAATCTTCGAGACCGCGCCGCCGGAGCACGGATGCGGCAGGCGGCGCCCCGGTCACGGAGCAGCGACCGGAGAGCCGCGGGGCCGGCTCCAGGCCGAGCGCGGCCGCTGGTCAGCGGCGGGCGCTGGTCAGCGGCGGGCGCTGTGCTGGGCGAGCAGCGCCTCGAAGCGGTCGGCGCAGCCTGCGAGCGCGAACTCCTGCTCCGCCAGGTCGCGCGACGCCTCGCCGAGCTCCTCGCGCAGCTCGGCGTCGTCGAGCACGCCGGCCACCCACTCTGCGGCGGCCGGCAGCGACTCCGCGGACGGGCGGAGGACCATCCCGCCGGCCCTGGTGATCAGCGAGGACGCCAGGTTCTCGGCCGGCATCAGGCCGAGCACCGGCCGACCCGCGCAGAGGTAGGAGAGGGTCTTGGAGGGGACGGAGAACGCGCCTGCCGCCTGCTCGAGCAGCACGACGAGCACGTCGCCGGTGCCGAGCACCTCGGGCAGCCGCTCGTAGGGCTGGAACGGCAGCAGCGAGACCGGCACGTCCAGCCGCTGGGCCTCGGCGCGGAGCACCTCGACCGCGGGGCCGTCGTTGACGACCACGAGGCGGACCGGAGACCCGCGGTCGATCACGGCCCGCGCCAGCTGCACCAGGAGGGCGGGGTTGTGCTTGAGGCCCAGGGTGCCGGAGTAGAGCAGGGTCCGGACGTCCTCCAGGCCGTGCTCGACGGCCCAGTCGTTCTTGCGGGCGGTCGGCCGGATCTCACCGAGCGGCGCCCAGTTGGGGATCACGGTCACCTTGTCGGCCGTGCCCCACTCCTCGTGGACGGCGACGAACGAGGGGGCGATCACCACGATCGCGGCGGCCCGGCGGGCGCACCAGCGCTCGAGGACCTCGAACACCGCGGCGACCAGGCGGAACCCGCGGCCCAGCTTGTCACCGGCGAACGACTTCACGGCCACGGCGTACACGTCCTGGTGCCACAGCATCCACGGCTTGCGCAGCACCATCATCGCCAGCGCGAACACGGTCAGCGTGGGGATCTGGACGTTCGACAGCAAGATGGCGTCGGGCTTGACGCGCCGCACCTCCCGCACGAGGTCGATGCCACGGGTCAGCTCCCGGAAGAGCCTGCTGACGAAGCGGTGGTTGTCGATCCGCCGGTCGCCGCCGATCCCCTCGAAGGTGATGCCCTGCTCGCCGGGCGCGGCCTCGAGCCGGCCCTTGCCGGAGACGTAGCCCGCGACGTACGAGTGCGTGACGCTGTGGCCACGGCGGGCGAGCTCGCGGCTGAGCTCGGCCTGGAACGGGTGCCCGCTGTGGTCGTGGACCAGGATCCGCAACGGGTCAGCCCTGTGCGCGCTTGACCTGGTCGTACACCCAGGCGTACGTCTTCGCGAGGCCGTCGGAGAGGCTGATCGACGGCTCCCAGCCGAAGACCTCGTTGATCCGCGTGTTGTCGGAGTTGCGGCCCCGCACGCCCTGCGGCGCGTCGAGCTTGTAGCGGCGCTCGCACTTGATCCCGGCGATCTCCTCCACGATGGAGTAGAGCTGGTTGATCGACACCAGCTCAGCGGAGCCCAGGTTGATCGGCTCCTCGTAGTCGCTGGCGAGGATCATCTGCGACCCGCGCACGCAGTCGTCGATGTACATGAAGCTGCGGGTCTGCTCGCCGTCGCCCCAGATCTCGATCTCGTGGTTGCCGCTGATCACGGCCTCCGCGATCTTGCGGCACACCGCCGCGGGCGCCTTCTCGCGGCCGCCCGTCCAGGTGCCCTCGGGGCCGTAGACGTTGTGGTAGCGGGCGACCCGGGTCACCATGCCGAAGTCCTCGGCGAAGTGGCGGCACATCCGCTCGCTGAAGAGCTTCTCCCAGCCGTAGCCGTCCTCCGGCATCGCGGGGTAGGCGTCGGACTCCTTGAGTGCGGTGACGGCGGTGTCGGTCTGCTTGTCGGCGGCGTACACGCAGGCCGAGGAGGAGTAGAAGTAGCGCTCGACGTCGTGCTTCTTCGCCGCCTGGAGCATGTGGGTGCTGGTCAGCACCGACAGCATGCACAGCGCCTTGTTGTTCTCGATGAACCCCATGCCGCCCATGTCGGCGGCCAGCATGTAGACCTCGCGGGCGCCGGCGGTGGCGGCCTCCGCGCTGTCGAGGAGCGACAGGTCGGCGACCTGGTTGTCGGCGTCGGCGTGCACCTGGTACCACTCGTCGACCGGCTTGACGTCCACCGCGCGCACGGTCTTGCCCTGAGCGAGGAGATCGGCGACCAGGTGGCCCCCGATGAAGCCCCCACCACCGGCGACGAGTACGTCGACAGCGCTCGAGTTCATTGCGTTCTCCTCACGATCGGTTGCCTTCGCCCCAGGGACGCCCTACCAACGAGGGGCCGGTCCCGGCGTCACGGTCCGGACGCGGCCCGTACCGCCTGCGCCGGCGGGCCAGCTCAGTCCACCGGGTACCCCAGTCGGGCCACCAGACCGGGGACGACCTCCTCGATCGCCGCATGGTGCTCGGGCCCGAACAGCTCACGATACGTCTTCCGGTCGATCCTGTAGTGCGATTCGCCACCACCGCGCTGGGCGATATCCCGGGCCTGCAGCGCCTCGCGCGAGACCTCGTTGACCACGGCGTCCAGCTCCGAGGGGCTCAGCCTTACCTCGCAGTGCTCGAGCATCCGGCGCACCTGGCCCTCCGGGTCTGTCTCGTTGTCCTCCAGCCGGAAAGTGGCCACCGAGGGGTCGTCGACGCCGACCCAGGTCCCGATCTCCTCGAACCTCGGTGCCGCCTCCCTGATCAGCCGGAGCAGCCCCTCCTCGCGGGGCATGCTGCGCAGCTCGTCGCGGAACTGCTCCAGCTCGGGGACGTGCACCTTGCGGTGCGTCTTGACCGCCGAGTAGTAGCCGCTGACGATCAGGTCGCGAGGGTCGCGGAACATGTACACGGTGCGGTGCGGCCACGGGCGCGGCAGCCGGCGGTACTCGTCGTAGCTGAGGTAGATGCCGGGCACGAAGGTGCCCGGCGGGAACGGCTTGTCGAGCCGCTGCTGGTAGTCCAGCTGCGGCAGCGTGAAGAGGCCGGTGTGCTCGCGCACGACGCGGTGGTGGAAGAGCGCCTTCATCCACTGGCTGCCGGCCTTCGGTGAGCCCGCCGTGAAGATGTTGGCCACCTCGGGCACCTTGCCGGCCCGGGCCAGGGCGGCCCCCCGCACCCGGGCACCGGCGTGCACGCCGTACTTGATCCAGGCTCGGGGGGTGTTCCACTGCACGACCTGCGCCGCCAGCTCGCGCACGCCACCGCTCTCGGTCTTCGCCATGTGGCGAACTCTACGGATCTCCGACCGATACGCTCGCCCTGTCCGCGGCCGGTGCGACCGTCGCCGGGCGACGACATCCGCGAGGGGGACCGTGAGCAGCAGGGACCAGGCCGGCCGTCGGCTGAGCCTGATCACCCTCGACCAGGTGCTGTCCGGCGCCTCCAACGTGCTGGTGGCGCTGCTGTCGGCGCACCTGCTCGGCGTCGCCGCGTTCGGCTACTTCGGCCTGGTGCTCATCATCTACGCCGCCGCCCAGGGCGTCACCCGGTCGCTGGTGGGCGACCCGGTGCTGCTGCACCCGGAGGACGCCAGGGAGCGTCCGGGTGCGCCGATCGGCGCCGCGCTCATCGTCGGGTCGGTGATCGGCGCGGCGGTCGCGGTGGTCGCCGGAGGTCTGCACCTGGCTGACCTGCCCCTCGTCCCCGAGCTGCTCGTGCTCGCGGTCGGCCTGCCCGGCCTGGTGCTGCACGACCTGGGGCGCTACCTCGGCTTCGCGACCCAGCGGCCGTCGTACTCGCTGGTGCTCGACGGCCTGTGGCTGCTGTTGATCGTGGTCGCGATGGTGGCGCTGGTGGCGCTCGACGAGACCACGCTGACCTGGTTCATCCTGGCCTGGGTCGGCACCGGCGCGCTGGCGTCGCTGCTCGTCCTCGTGCAGCACGGCCGGCCGTTGCGCGCCGGCTTCGGCTGGCTGCGCGAGCGGTGGTACTACTCGTGGCGCTTCCTGCTGTCGTTCAGCGCCCTCCAGGGCGCTGCACTGGTCTTCTCGGTCGCGGTCGCCGCGGTCGCCGGCGCTCGGGCCCTCGGCGCGGTCCGCGGCGTGCTGCTGCTGATCCGGCCCTACGTCACGTTCCAGACGGCGGCCGTCGCGGCGGGCGTCTCCGAGATCGCCAACGCCCCGGGCGGCCGGTCGCCGGGCCGCCACCTCCGTCGTACGACGGGGATCGCGCTGACCCTCGCGCTGGGCAACGTCGCGCTGCTCCTGGTCATCCCCGACAGCGTCGGGCGCCTGATCCTGGACGAGACCTGGGACTACACCGAGCCGCTGCTGCTGCCCGCCTGCCTGCACATCGTGTGCCTGGGGCTCGTGGTCGGGCCGCGCTCCTACCTGACCGGGCTGAAGGCCGTGCGGGCGACCGTCGCGCTCGACCTCGCCACCACCGTCGGCATCCTCGCGCTCGGGATCGCAGGCGTCGTCGTGGACGGCGCCGTCGGCGCCTACTGGGGCACCGCGATCGGCCAGGGCCTCTCGGCGGTCGTGTGGTGGGCCACCCTCCGGGTGCACGCCTCGCGGCGGGCCGACGAGGCAGGGTCCCCGGACCCGGACGGCGAACCGGTGACGGAGGCGGCCCCGCAGGGCTAGCCTGTCCGCACGACTCATCTTCTGGGGGGAGAACCGGGAGAGTGCCGTGCCGGAGACTCGGGGGCTGGCGGCCGTCGCGTGGCGACGCATGGGGTGGTTCGTCCGGGACCGGTTCCCCAGACGCAGGGTGGTCAGGGACGTCCAGGGCGTGCGGCTCGTGCTCCCCTGGTCGCACCGGCTGCCCGACTACACCGCCGGCGGGTCGGTCTACGGCCAGAACCTCGTGCAGCTCGCCGTCGAGCTCGCCGCCGGCTCCCCGGAGGACGGGCTCACCATGCTCGACGTCGGCGCGAACGTCGGCGACTCGGCTCTCCAGGTGCTCCACGCCGTGCCGGCGAAGGTGCTGTGCGTGGAGGGCGACCCCTACTACTTCGACTTCCTCGAGCTCAACGCGGGCGCCGACCCCCACATCACCCGCGTCGAGACGCTGCTGACCTCGGATGCCGCGGCGGTGCCGCTGGCAGCCGTCCGCGGCCGGGGCACCACCCGGTTCGCCGAGAGCGGAGCGCCGGTCTCCGTGCCGACCACCACGCCCGAGAGCCTGCGCGCCGCGCATCCGGACTTCGGGCGACTCAGGTTGGTCAAGTCCGACACCGACGGGTTCGACGTCGTCCTGGTGCCCGCGATCGCACGCGCGTGGGCCGACTCGGCGCCGGTGCTGTTCTTCGAGTACGACCACCGCCTGTCCCGGCTCGCCGGCAACGACCCGGTGGCCGTGTGGCCGCAGCTGGCGCAGCTGGGCTACGACACGGCCGCGGTCTGGGACAACGCCGGACGAGCCGTGGCGCTGGAGCGGGTCGACGCCATGGCGCAGCTGGCCGCCGTGCTCGACCATCCGGCGCGCGGCGTCGCGCCCTACTGGGACGTCGCCGTCGCCCACGGGTCCGACGCGGCCGGGCGGGCGGCGCTGTCCCGGATGTGCTCGTTTGCCGGTGTGGCCGCCGAGGGCGCGTCCGGGCAGTAGCCTGTCGCGCACCATGGCTGAGCCGACGTACTGCACGATCCTCGCGACCAACTACCTCCCCAAGGCGCTCGCCCTCGCCGACAGCCTCCAGCGCCATCACGGCGAGGCGGGCGCAGGTCTGGTCGTGCTGCTCATCGACGCCCAGGACGCGGCGGACCACGATCTGCCCGACCTGCCGGGCATCCGACTGGTGGGCACCGACTTCCTCGGGCTGTCCAGGCGGGAGGTGCTGGCCCTCACCACCTATTACGACCTGGTGGAGTTCGCGACGGCGATCAAGCCGCTGCTCTTCAAGCGGCTGCTCGAGGAGTCGGAGCAGGTCTTCTACCTCGACCCCGACACCTACGTCACCTCGCCGATGGCCGAGCTCCCCGGCGAGCTCGCCGCCAGCGAGGGCGGCATCCTGCTCACCCCCCACTTCCTGCATCCGTTGCCCGACGACGCGCCGGTGAGCGAGGGCCACGTGCTGGCGGTCGGCATCTTCAACCTCGGCTTCTGCGGCTTCGACCGCCGGGCGCTGCCCGCGCTGGACTGGTGGTGGGCGCGGCTGGAGTGGGAGTGCCTCTTCGACTACATGAGCGGGCTGTTCGTCGACCAGAAGTGGATGGACTTCGGGTCGGACCTGTTCCGCGCCCGGAGCCTGCGGCACCACGGCTACAACGTCGGAGTGGTGAACCTCCACGAGCGGCCGCTCGGCCTCGACGCCGAGGGGTTCTCCGTCGTCGGGACCGACGACCGGCTCCGGCTCTTCCACTTCCACGCCTTCGACACCAGCCGACCGGAGGAGCTGTCCACCCGGTTCGACATGTCCACCGCGCACCTCCGCACGGAGAGCGCGGCCGTCGACGCGCTGTGCAAGCAGTACGCCGACGACGTGATCCGCCACGAGGAGGCGCTGCCCGCGGCTCCGTCGTACCGCTACAACGTGGACACGCGGGGTCGCCGGATCCCTCGTCAGCTGCGTCGAGCGTGGCGGGTGGAGGCCCGTGCCGGGGGAAGGCCGCCGGTGCCGTTCCTGCCCGAGGAGGCGGAGGAGTGGGACCGGTGGCGGCGCGGGGCGTGGAAGACCGTGGCCCGCGAGCTGTCGGGCGACGCCGCGAAGGGTGCGCGGATGTCGATGCCGGAGGAGTTCGGCAGGGTGAAGGAGAAGTTCCCGGCCCTGATCTCCACGGTGCGCTCACGGTTCGTCGGCCGCGGCGGCATGTGGGGCTGAGTCCTCGCCGGGTCAGGGGGCCAGGGCCTCGCGCGTGGCGCGAATGGTCCGCTCCCAGGTGAAGCGGTCGGCCCACGCACGGGCGGCCGCGAGCGCGTCGTCGTCGAGACCGCGAGCACGGGTCACCGCGTCGGCGAGGGCGGCGGGCGTCCAGTCCGCCATCACGACGCCGTGCCCGCCGGCGACCTCGAGGCAGGCCTTCTCCGGGCCGATCACGACCGGCTTGCCGAGGGCCATGCCCTCCACCGTCGGCAGCCCGAATCCCTCGAAGTCGCTGGGGAAGACGATCATCTCGGCCTCGGTGAGCACCTGCTGGAACTCCGCGTCGGGAAGGAACGGGGCGAGCCGCACGTGCTCGGTCAGCCCACGCTCGGCGATGGCGGCCTCCATCGCGGGCCGCCGGGCCGAGCCCACGCCGAGGACGAGCAGCGGCGGCGGGGACTGCCCGCCCGCGAGCAGCCGCCACGCGTCGAGCACCAGGTCCGGGTTCTTGTTGGTGTGGTGGGCGAACGTCACCGCCGGGCCGGTACGACGCGGTGCCGGCCACCCGTGCACGTGGTCGGCACCCAGGTGGGCGACCACCGCGGGCTTGCCGCGGGTGCCGGGATGCAGCTCGTGGAGGTCGTCGAGGCTGCGCTGGGAGATCGCCACGAACGCGTCGGCCAGCCGGTAGGTCCGCCCGTAGGAGACGTCGCGCAGGAGCCGCCGACCGCGACTGAACTGCTCGGGCCGCAGCTCGTGGCGCAGGTCGAGGATGATCGTGACCAGCCGGCTGCCGAGCGGCAGCACCGACGTGGTCGGTGCGGTCGCGAGCACGGCGTCGGGACGCAGCCGGTGGGCCAGGGAGCGCATCGTCGTGGTCTGGGCGAGCGGGCGTCCGGCGATCGCCGGGCGTCGTACCGCGATCTCGTGGCGGGTGTGGTCGGCGGTCGGCAGGTCGGAGCCCGCCGGCACGGCCACGTGCAGCTCGTCATCGGGGAACACCGACGACCACTGCGCGAGGACGTGCTCGACCAGGGTGCGGATGCCGCCGAACTCGGCGCACATCGCGTCGACGAGCAGCTTCATCGGCTGCTCAGCCCTCCTTGCGATGGCTCACCAGGCGGCCGAGCTGCTCGATGTCGGCGTCGACCATGAGCCGCGCCAGCCCCTGGGCGTCCGTCCTCGCCTTCCAGCCCAGCACCTCCTGGGCCTTCGAGGCGTCGCCGATCAGGGCGTCCACCTCGGTCGGCCGCTCGTAGGCCTTGTCGTAGCGGACGTGGTCCTCCCAGTGCAGCCCGGCGTGCTCGAACGCGGCCTCGCAGAACTCGCGCACCGTGGTGCCGATGCCGGTCGCGAGCACGTAGTCCTGCGGCTCGTCGTGCTGGAGCATCCGCCACATCCCCTCC
Source organism: Nocardioides proteolyticus (assembly GCF_051280635.3). Taxonomy (NCBI): domain Bacteria; kingdom Bacillati; phylum Actinomycetota; class Actinomycetes; order Propionibacteriales; family Nocardioidaceae; genus Nocardioides; species Nocardioides proteolyticus. Next base: position 15,088 of record NZ_JBNBPO030000016.1, read on the forward strand.
ACGTACTCGGGCGCGTAGCCCCAGTCGCGGACGGCTTCGAGGTTGCCGAGGTCGAGGTGGTCGGTGATGCCGAGCTTGATCGACGCGACGCCGAGCGTGATCTTGCGGGTCACGAAGCTCTCGCCCCGGCGCGGCGACTCGTGGTTGAAGAGGATGCCCGACACCGCGAACAGGTCGTACGCCTCCCGGTAGTTGACGGTCACCCAGTGCGAGTAGAGCTTGGCGGCGCCGTACGGCGAGCGCGGGTAGAACTTGGTCTCCTCGTCCTGGGGTGGCGGCGTCGCACCGAACATCTCCGACGTCGAGGCCTGGTAGAACCGGCAGTCCAGCCCGCTGGCGCGGATCGCCTCGAGCAGCCGCAGGGTGCCGACCGCATCGGTCGAGGCGGTGTACTCCGGGAGCTCGAAGGACACCTTGACGTGGCTCTGGGCGCCGAGGTTGTAGACCTCGTGCGGCTCGATCGCATGCACCAGGTTGACCAGGCTGACCCCGTCGGTGAGGTCGCCGTAGTGCAGGTGGAGCCCAGGGTGCTCGTTGAGGTGGTCGATCCGCGACCGGTTCAGGGTCGACGCGCGACGGACGAGCCCGTGCACCTCGTAGCCCTTCCCGAGGAGCAGCTCGGCGAGGTAGGAGCCGTCCTGGCCGGTGATGCCGGTGATCAGCGCACGCTTCATGGGCGGGAAGCCTAGTGGTCGGCGGGTCCGCCGGTCAGCGGACTTCGGCCCAACGCATCAGTTCCCGCTCGATCTGCGACTGGCGGCCGACCCGGCGGTAGAAGCCGAGGGTCTCGGGCAGCTCGCGGACGGGCTCCGCCGGGTTGCCGCGGTAGAACGTCTGCTCGGCCCGCAGCTTGGTGGCGACGACGGAGCCGGCCGACACGATGGACCGGGCCGGGATGTTGGTGCCGTTCTGCATGGTGCAGCCCGACATCAGCACCGCGTAGTCACCGAGGACGACCTTGCCGGTCACGAACTTGTCCGTGACGAGGTTGAGGCTGTGGGTCAGGATGGCGGACCCGAACCCGGCGAACACGGCGTGGTCGCCGAGCTGCACCCGGTCGGCCACGTCGATCTCGTGACCCACCGTGATCATGGCGTACCGACCCATGACCAGGGACGGGTCGCGGTCGGGCACGTCGGGATAGAGCACCGACTCCGGGGGGACCCCGATCACCCAGTTGCGCGCGGAGATGTTGGCGCCCTCGCCCATGCGCAGCTCGTCGATGTCCCGGAACACGTTGAACGGCCCGATGCTCGAGCCGGGGCCCATGGTGACCTTGTTCGCCAGGATCAGGCTCCGCCCGATGTAGGCCGTGGGGTGGATGTCCCAGCCGAGGACCCGGTTCGCCACCAGGTGCTTCAGCTTCTGGGGCAGGAAGATCATCAGGAACGCGAGAGCACGGCGCATGTGGGTCCTCAGGATGGTTGGATGCCGGGTCGGGAGTGTATTGGAGATCCGAAGGGACGAGCATGGGAACCGACAACGGAAGCGCTCCGGTGAGCCACGAGCCCGACGCGCACTACGACCGGGTGCACGAGACCTGGCGGCTGATCATGGGGGAGGAGTTCCACTACGGGTACTTCGTGCCCGAGGGGATCCCGCTCGAGCGCGCGACCGCGGCGCTGACCGGCCAGATGCTGTCCCGCGCCCGGATCGGTGCCGGCGACCGGGTGCTCGACGTGGGGTGCGGCACCGGCCGACAGGCCTGCGACCTGGCCGAGCAGCACGGCGCCGAGGTGCTCGGCATCACCACCAGCGGCACCGGCGTCGCGGCGGCGACTCGCCTGGCCGACCGTCGCGGGCTCGACGGCGCGCGGTTCGAGCAGCGCGACGGCACTGCCAACGGACTGCCGGACGGCTCGTTCGACGTGGTCTGGGCCCTCGAGTCGTCCCACCTCATGCGCGACCGCCGGTCGCTGCTCTCGGAGTCCGCGCGCGTCCTGGCCCCCGGTGGCCGGCTGGTGCTGTGCGACATCATCCGTCGCCGGGAGATCCCGTTCCTCGAGGTCCGCGCGCGGCGCGAGGACTTCGCCGTGCTGCGCGCCGCGTTCGGCGACGCGCACATGCTGCCGCTCGACGACTACACCACCGTGCTCGAGGAGCTCGGGCTGACCGTCGAGGACGCCACCGACATCAGCGACGAGACGCTCGGCACGTTCGCGGCGTGGCGCGCCAACTGCGCGAAGCACGCCGACCAGATCAGCGCCCTGATCGGCGAGGACGGCCTCGCGACGTTCGTGCGCTCGACCGAGGTCCTGGAGGACTTCTGGAACGACGGCACGCTGGGCTACGGGATCCTCGGCGCGGTCAAGCCCCCCACGGCGTGACTCTCGCGGGCCACGTACGTTGAGGTGGTGTCCGAGGCCCGTGGAAAGGATCGAGAAGTGAGCACAGACCGCGCACGCAGCATCATCGCGGACTTCCTCCAGCGTGCGAACAAGCCGTTCGAGCAGCTGACCGACGACGTCGGTCTCTACGGCGGTGGGCTGGAGCTCGACTCCCTCGAGGCGGCCGAGCTCTCCGCGATGCTCGAGGACGAGCTCGGCAGCGACCCCTTCTCCTCCGGTGACGTGCTTCCCGAGACGGTCGGCGAGGTCGTGGGCTTCTACGAGGTCGCCCGGACCGCATGATCACGCTCCTCGAGCGTGCCGCGGCGGCCGACCCGGAGGCGGTCGCCGTCGTGACCGAGCAGGGCAGCACGACGTACGGCGAGCTGCTGGTCCGGGCGCGCGAGGTGGCGGCGGCGCTCAGCGAGCGGACGGTGGACAGGTTCGCCGTGGTCGAGACCGACGTGGCCCGGCTGGTCCCGCTGCTTGCGGGCGCGGCGCTGGCCGGGGCGGAGCCCTGCCAGTACCAGCCCGACACCGAGCCGGCCGAGCTGGTGGCCGAGCTCGCACGGCTCGGTCACGACGTCGTGGTGAGCCGAAGGACCGACATCGGAGCCGTCGTCGACCCCGACTCCCTGGTGGGCACCGCGGCGCCGGACCGATCGGCGGCCCAACCCGTCCTGATCCGGACCACCGGCAGCACCGGGGCGCCGAAGGCCGCCCGCCACGACTGGACCCGGCTCGCCCGCACCGTGGAGCGGGTCCGGCCGCGCCCCGACCAGCGCTGGCTGCTGGCCTACGGGCCCCACCAGATGGCGGGCGTCCAGGTGCTGATGCACGTCCTCGCGGCGCGCGCCACGCTGGTGGCGCCGTTCCCGCGGCAGCCGCGGGACGGCCTGCGGGCGATGGTGGATCACGGCGTCACGTGCGCGAGCGCGACCCCGACCTACTGGCGGTTCCTTCTCGCCCAGGCGCGGTCCCGCGATGTCGACCTGCCACGGCTGGAGCAGGTCACCCTCGGCGGCGAGGCCGTGCCTCCGGACCTGCTGTCGGAGGTCCGCGCCGCGTTCCCGGGAGCCCGCGTCTCCCAGGTCTACGCTTCCACCGAGCTCGGCTCGGTGGCCTCGGTCACCGACGGGCGGCCCGGGCTCGACGCGGCCAGGCTGCACGGGCCGGACAACCCCGGCGGCAGCCTCCGCATCGTCGACGGCGAGCTGTGGGTGCGCAGCGAGACCGGCATGCTCGGCTACGCCGGCGAGGACGACTCGTCCGCCCCCGAGGACGGGTGGCGCCCCACCGGTGACCTGGTCGAGCTGGTCGGGGACCGGATCCAGTTCCGAGGCCGCACCTCGGAGGTCATCAACGTGGGCGGGGTGAAGGTCCACCCCCTGCCCGTCGAGAACAGGCTCACGGCCATCGACGGCGTCGCAGCGGCGCGCGTCTTCGGCCGTGCCAACCGGCTCACCGGAGCCATCGTGGCTGCGGAGATCGTGCCCGGACCGGACGCCGACCAGGCCGCCCTGCGGGAGCAGGTGCGGAATGCGGTCGGCGACCTGCCCCGGGCGTGGCATCCTCGCAGCATCACCTTCGTCGAGGCTCTCGAGATCCGCGGCGGCAAGACGATCAGGAGGATCGAGAAATGACGAGTGGGTCGGACAACCGGGTTGCCCTCATCACCGGCGGAAGCAAGGGGCTGGGCGCCGGGATGGTGGAGGAGTTCCTCGCCGAGGGGTACGCCGTCGCCACCTGCTCGCGGTCGCGCACCGACCAGGTGGACCTCTGGGAGAAGCGGTACCCCGACACCTTCTCCTTCACGACCGCCGACGTGTCGGCGGAGCCCGACGCCACCCGCTTCGTGAAGGAGGCCGCCGAGCGGTGGGGCCGGATCGACGTGCTGGTGAACAACGCCGGGGTGGCCCGCGAGGGCGTGATCGGGCTGTTCGACGACACCGCGATCGACCAGGTGGTGGACCTCAACATCAAGGGCACCGCCTACGTCACCCGCGCGGCGAGCCGGGTCATGCTGACCCAGCGCAGCGGCTCCATCGTCAACATCTCCTCGGTCGTGGGGCTCTCCGGCTACCGCGGCCTGGCCCTCTACAGCGCGACGAAGGCCGCCCTCGACGGCATGACCCGGGCCCTGGCCCGCGAGCTCGGGTCGCGTGGGATCACGGTGAACAGCGTGGCGCCGGGCTACCTCCGCACCGAGATGAGCCACGGCCTCGATGAGGCGCAGCTGAAGCAGATCGAGCGTCGTACGCCGCTGGGCCGGCTGGGCGACCCGGAGGACGTGTCCCGGGTGGTGCTCTTCCTGGTGTCCCCGGAGAACCGGTTCGTCACCGGCCAGGTGCTCGTCGTCGACGGCGGGCTGACCTGCTGACGCCGGCTCAGAGGTAGCCGAGGTCGTCCTCGACGCCGCTGCGCAGGCGGACGAGGTCGACCTCGACCATCCGGGCGACCAGGTCCTCGAACCCGGTCGTGGCCCGCCAGCCCAACCGGGCGGCGGCCGGCTCCGGGTCGGTGACGAGCACCGCCGAGTCGGCGGGCCGCAGCAACGCCGGGTCCTGCTCGATCCGCGACCACGGATCGTCCACGCCTGCTGCCCGGAACGCCGTCTCGACCAGGTCGCCCAGCGTGTGGCTGGTCCCGGAGCCGATCGGTAGGTCGCCGGGCTCGTCGGCACGCACCATCCGGACGAACGCCCGGACGTAGTCACCGGCGAAACCCCAGTCGCGACGCACGTCGAGGTTGCCGAGGGTCAGCACCTCGCGACGTCCCAGCGCGATCTCGGCCGCGGCCAGGGTGATCTTCCGGGTGACGAACCGTGGCGTGCGGAGGGGGCTCTCGTGGCTGGCGAGCCGCGCCGCGGAGGCGTGCAGGCCGTGCCGCTCGCGTGCCGTCGCGACCAGGTGCTCGGCCTCCGCCTTCGCCTGTGCGTAGGGGCTCTCCGAGGCCGCCCCGGCCACCTCGGCGGAGGACGCCTGGAAGAAGCGCACCTCCTGCCCGGACCGGCACACCTCCACCGCAGCCTCGAGCAGGCCCTGCACCGCACCCCGGTTCACCTGACGGGTCCGGTCCGGCTCCTGCCAGCTCTGCGCCACGGAGCTGAGCGCCGCGAGGTTGTAGACCTCGTCCGGACGCACCTGCACCAGCAGGTCCCGCATGCCGGCCAGGTCGGTGATGTCTCGCTCGACGACCTCTACCCCGCCGAGGTAGGCCGCCACCCGCGCCGTCGAGCCCCGGCCGGGCGCGACGGTGCCGACCACCCGGGTGCCCTCGTCGGCCAGCAGGCGCGCGAGGTAGACGCCGTCCTGGCCGGAGGCGCCGGTGACCAGGGCGGTCCGGCGTGGCGAGCCCACTGCTCAGTCCTCGAGCAGGGCGTCGAGCGCGGCGTCCACCTCGTCGGGGGTCACCTCGATGTCCTGCATCAGCTCGTTGTCGCCGGTGCGGGCAGGCGTCCGCGCGACCAGGTAGCGGTAGCGCGAGTCGGCGATGTTGGCGGTGATCGCCCAGTAGCAGTGCACGGTGTAGCCCGGCGCGAACAGCTCGAGCACCCGCACCCCCTCCCGGCAGAAGACCAGGTTCGTCAACGCCGCGCCGTGGGGCGCCACCACCACCCGTGCGGCGGCGAAGTGGTCGATCTGCTCCTGCACCGAGAGGCTGCCCGGGTCGATGGTGACGAAGCCCCGCCGTTCGAGGCGCGCGCGGACGGCGTCCTCCGCGACGAGCCTGCGGGTGTTGGGGGTGCTGCCCCTGGTCAGGTAGATGCGCTCGGGAAGGCCGGTGACCACGCGAGGTGGCAGCCGGTCGCGCAACCACGACGTGCTCGTCGGCGGAGCGATCATCACCGCGTTGGGCAGTGAGGGCACGAGCAGGCGGTGGGCCCGCAGGGCCAGCCCCGGTCCGGGCTCGACGACCCGGCGCGGCGCCACCCCGAGCATGTCGAGCAGCTCGCGCTGGTAGCGGCTCGAGCGGTCGAGCACCCACGCATCGGGCTGGAGGTCCGGGAAGCACTGCTCGAGCAGGCCCAGCCGCGGCAGCGCGTCGGTGACGAAGTGGTAGTAGTTGCCGCCCGTCCCGCGGGCCGCGAGCACGGCGACGGTGCCGTCGACGCGCTCCGGCTCGGCGGGCCGGGGGTTCCAGAAGACCGGGTGCTCCTTCCAGCCGCGGATGCCGAAGTAGTGGCTGGTCTCCATGTCGAGCGTGCCGCCGGCGGTGACCACGGCCGCGTGGCGGCCCAGGAGCAGCCCGTCCTGCAGCTCCAGCACGTAGCGCTCGGGGACCGTGTGCTCCAGGTGCTCGGCGAGGAACGGAAGGCCCGCGGGATCGCCCGGCGGCATCGGGCGGCGGAGCGACTGTGCCGGACCGGCCGAGTGGATCCTGGTCGTGCCGGGCTCCAGCGCGAGGGTCTCCCGCGAGGTCGAGGTGGCCGTCCAGGGCAGCCCCCTCCGAGGCCCGACCGTACGACGCCCGACGGCTCCGACGACGCGGGCACCGACGCGGTGGCCGGCCTTCACCACGGGCCACAGCGGCTGCAGCCGCGAGGGGAGTCGGCTCATGCGCCCCGGCGCAGCCAGACCATGCCGAGGCCGGGCTGGTTGCCCTCCTCGTGGTGGTAGGGACGCAGGCCCAGCGGCGCCAGGAAGTCCAGCAGCTCCTGCAGGCCGTGACCGTCGACCGGGTGGTACTCCAGGGCGGCGGTGCGCACCTCCGACCACGACTTGGGCGAGCTGGCCAGCACCACGTCGTACTCGGCGCCCTCGACGTCCATCTTCACCACCTGCACGCTCCGGCCCGCGGCGCGCACCTCGGCGACGGCGTCGTCGAAGGTGACGGCGGGGACGACGACCTCCTGGCCGCTGCCCTCGGGCGCGGTGATGCCGTTGAGCACGCTCGCCGTGCCGTTGTCGACCAGGGAGAACTCACCGCGCTCGCCGGCGAGAGCGGCGGCATGCACGGTGACCCGGTCGGCGAGGGCGTTGTCGGCCATGTTGCGGCGGGCGTAGGCGGCGCTGGTGGGCGATGCCTCGTAGACGTCGATGCTCGCAGCGGGCAGCGCGCGGGCGACGGCGAGGGCGAAGCACCCGACCTGGCCGCCGATGTCGAGGACGGCGGCGTCAGCGTCCACGCCTCGGGTGAGGTCCGCCATGCCGTAGGCGTCGTCGGCGAAGATCTCGTAGACCGGGTAGCGGGCCCCGTCGGCGTTGGGGATGGTGACGACGAAGCCGTTGCGCAGCCGCAGCGTCATCTCCCGGCGCGCCAGCCGGGTCTCCTGGGTACCCAGGTCCCAGAAGACGGTCGGGAAGTTGCGGAACAGCGCAGGCGTCTGCCGGATGCGCTTCGCGAGGTGTGCGGCACTGCGGACGGCCGGCATCAGTGATCTCCCTAGGACTTGCGCCAGAACGCGCCGTTGCCGTCGATGTCGACGATCTCGTCGGTGATCCCGTGCTGCTTGCGGTAGTCGTGCACGGCGGCCTGTGCCTGGGTCGGCAGCGTGCCGTAGTCGTCGACGATGCAGAACCCGCCGGGCGAGAGCTTCGGGTAGAGCGCCTCGATCGCCTGCCAGGTCGACTCGTAGAGGTCGCCGTCGAGCCGGAGCAGGGCGAGCTTGTCGACCGGTGCGGTCGGCAGCGTGTCCTTGAACCAGCCCACGAGGAACTTCACCTGGTCGTCGAGCAGGTTGTAGCGCTCGAAGTTGTGGCGCACGGCGGCCTCGCCGACGCTCAGGCCCGACTGCTTGTAGAAGGTGTCGCCCGCGTCGGCGGGGAAGTCCTTCACGTTGGGCGCGGGAAGGCCCTCGAAGGAGTCGGCGAGCCAGACGGTGCGGCTGGTGTCGCCCCAGGCCTTCAGGTTGGCGCGCATGAAGATGCAGGCACCACCGCGCCAGACGCCGGTCTCGATGAAGTCGCCGGGGACGTCCTGCTCCATGATCTGCGTGATGCAGTCCTGGATGTTCTGCATGCGCTTGAGGCCGATCATCGACTCCGCCCGCGAGGGCCAGTCGTTGCCGTGCGCGCGCTGCTCGGCGTCGTAGGGCTTCTTGTAGGCGATCTCGAACCCGAAGCGCTGGGCTGCGGTGCCGACCGCATTGGCCAGCTGCTTCTTGCGGGACGGGGATCCCTGCGTCCGGACACCGCCGAGGATGGAGTCGTTGTCCTCCATCAGGGCGCCGGTCAGAACGCGCTTCATCAGGTCGAGGTAGAGCTCCCGGAGCTCGCCTTCGGTCGTCGTCACCGGGCGAAGATAGCAGCCGTCGGCGCGCTGTCCGGGCGGTCCGGAGAATTGCCCTGGAGTCTGGTGCGGACAATCCTTCACCCGGCCGTCCGGCGCCGCCTATCCTGCTCTGCACCGCCCGCGCTGCCCCCGACGATGCGCGGCAGCTGGAAGGCAAGCCGCTTGCTCACCGACAGGAACTCCATGGCGACCGACGACGTCTCCGACCTCCGTGCCCGTCTCTATCCCGAGGTCGGTGCCGGCGGCTACACCCGCCGCGACGGCTTCGTCGACTTCTACACCCGGGTCAACGCCCTGGTCGACAGCGACAGCGAGGTGCTCGACTTCGGCGCCGGCCGCGGCGCGTGGACCGACGAGCCGCTCGCGCCGTTCCACCGGCGGCTGCGCGCCGTCCAGGACCGGGTACGCCGCGTCGTGGGCGTCGACGTCGACCCGGTCGTGCTGGAGAACCCGTCGCTGGCCGAGGCGCGGGTGATGGGCCCGGGCGAGCCGATCCCCTACGGCGACGAGGCCTTCGACCTGGTCATCGCCGACTACGTCCTCGAGCACGTCGCCGAGGAGGACGCCCCGGGGGTGGCCGCGGAGATCCTCCGCGTGCTCAAGCCGGGTGGCTGGCTGGCGGCGCGGACGCCCAACAAGTGGGGGATGATCGGCATCGGCGCGCGCGCCGTGCCGAACGACCTGCACACGCGGGTCCTCAAGCACCTGCAGCCGGGGCGCAAGGAGCAGGACGTGTTCCCCGTCCGCTACAGCATGAACACCCGCCGCGACCTCGCACGGCTGTTCCCGCCCCCGCACGAGCTGGTCGTCTACGGCCACGCGTCCGAGCCGACGTACTTCGGCTCCGCGAAGGCGGCCTGGCGGGCCGCGCAGCTGGTGGACCGGCTGACGCCTCCGCGGCTGGCTCCCACGCTGATGGTGTTCGTCCAGAAGGCGGCGGCCGGCCGCTAGTCAGTCGTCCCGGCGGCGGCGGCCGCCGTCCTTGCCGCCGCCCTTCGTCTTCGGGGACTTCGCAGCCTTGCCGGACTTGCCCGAGCCGGCGCCCTTGTCGCGGCCGGTCGGGCTGGTCTCCTCGTAGTAGTAGTAGTAATAGGAGCCGACGGCCCGCTTCGCGACCATGTTGACGACCACGCCGTAGAGCCGGGCGCCGACCTGGTCCAGGCGCTTGATCGCCTCGCCGACCTGGTCGCGGGTGGTCTTGCCGTGCCGCACCACGACGATCACGCCGTCGGCGAGCTTCGCGAGCACCGACGCGTCGGCGACGGGCAGCAGCGGCGGGGCGTCGATGATCACCATGTCGTAGGACGAGCGGAGACGCCGGATCAGGTCCTGGGTGATCTTCGACTGGAGGATCTCGGTGGGGTTGGGCGGCTTGGCGCCGCTCGCCAGGACGTGCAGCCCGCTGGCCTCGTGCACCTGGATGGCGTCGTGGATCTCCGTCTTGCCCACCAGTGCGGTGGTCAGCCCGATGGCGGGGTCGAGCCCCAGCGTGCTGGCCACCCGGGGGCGGCGCAGGTCGGCGTCGATGATCAGCGTGTTGCGCCCGGTCTGCGCCAGGGCGACGGCGAGGTTGGTCGACGTCATGGTCTTGCCCTCGCCGGGCACGGCGCTGCTGATCACCAGGCAGCGTGGCTGGTGGTCGAGGTCGATGAACTGCAGGTTCGTGCGCAGCAGGCGGAACGCCTCGGTCCGCGCGGCGAACCCGCCGAGGTCCGTGAGCAGGGGGGCGCTCCGGATGTCGCTGTCGAACCCGATGCTGGCCAGGACCGGGGACTCGGTGAGCTCGGAGACGTGGTCGGCGGTGCGGATGGTGCGGTCGAGCACCTCGCGGGCGACCGCCAGGGCGATGCCCAGGAGCAGGCCGATGAGACCCGCCACGATGAGGTTGAGCTCCACCTGCGGGCTCACCGGGCTCGGGTTGTACGACGCACGGTCGGTGATCTGCGCGATGATCTGCGACTCGCCGCCGCCTCCGGGCGTCTCCAGGCCGGCGACGTAGTTGGTGAACTCCTCGGTCGTCACCCGGGCGATGGTCTGCGCGTCGCGCGGGTTGTCCGCGGTGACCGAGAGCTGGATCAGCGAGGTGCTCTCCTCGACCTGGGCGTCGATCCGCGAGGCGAGGTCCTCGGCCGTCACGTCGAGGTCGAGCTGGTCGATCACCCGCTCGGAGAGCTCGGTGCTCTTCGCCACGCTCGCGTAGGAGGCCGCGCGGTTCGACGCGAACAGCAGCGCCGCGTAGGCGTCCGTCGTGTCCCGCACGTCGACGGTCAGGAAGACCTTGGAGTCCGACTCGTACTGGGGTGTCCGGGTGAAGGTGATGGCCGAGCTGATGGCCAGGGCGAGCAGCACGATGGCGACGATGCTGCGCCAACGGCGCCGCAGCACCAGGAGAAACTGCTTGAAGTCCAAGACCCAACCCTTGCTGTCAGTACCGTGTGCGCACGGACGAGTGTGCGCGATCCTAGTCAACAAGCCGAGGGGAGGGGGCCAAGTGAGGGGTTCCGACGCGGATGCCTGAGGTTCGCCGGCGTCGCCGCTCCCGCCCGATGCGGCTGTGGCGTCGCCTGCGCCGTCAGCGACCACTCATGATCGGCCTCGGCGTGGCGGGTGGCCTGCTCCTCGGGTGGGTCGTCTGGGCGGCGTGGCTGGTGTGGGCGACGAGCGACGACCTGGCCGACGTGCGCGAGAAGGGCACCGTCATGCGTGCGGCGCTCGTCCGCGGTGACGCCGAGGGTGCGCGCGAGGCGATGGAGGCCTACCAGGAGGCGGCCACGTCCGCGGAGTCCCGAACCTCCGGCGCCACCTGGTGGCTGTTCGAGAAGGCACCCCTGCTGGGCGACGACGCCGAGGGTGTCGCGGTCGTGTCGAGGGTGCTCGCCGACATCGGCCGCGACGGGCTGCCGCCGGTCGCGGACGCCGCCGACGAGGTGACGGCGGACGCGTTCCAGCCGACCGACAACGTCTTCCCGCTCGACCGGATCGCCGCCATGGAGGAGCCTGCCCGGCAGAGCGAGCAGGCGTTCGACGCGGCGGCGGAGCGGCTGCGGACGGTGGACCCGTCGGGCTTCGTCGGGCCGGTCCGTCACCAGTTCGGTCAGCTGCGGACCCTGGTGACCGAGGCTCGCAAGACGCTCGGGTCGACGTACCGCGCGGCTCGGCTGATGCCGGAGATGATGGGCCAGGAGCAGCCCCGCTACTACCTCCTGGTCCTCCAGAACAACGCCGAGCTGCGCAGTGGCGGAGGCCTTCCCGGCGCCCTGTCCCTGGTGGAGATGCGCAACGGCAGGGTCCGGATCGTCGAGCAGGCGGACATGTCCGAGATCGGCCGGAACACCGATCCGGTCGTCGAGCTGACCGCCGAGGAGCGCAGCCTCTTCGGGAGGATCCTGGGCCTGGCCGCGGTCAACGCCACGCTGACGCCCGACGTGGCCCGGTCCGCGGAGATCATCCGTGCCCGGTGGGAGCGGGAGATGGGGGGCCGGCTGGACGGCATGTTCTTCGTCGACCCGGTCGCCGTGTCGTACCTGCTGCGCGGGACCGGCCCGGTGGCGGTCCCGGGCTATCCGCGGCCGGTCGACGCGGGCAACGTCGTCGCGGCCGTTGAGAATGCGGTCTACCGGGCCTCCAACGACCGGGACGTGCACAGCGACTACCAGCAGGCGGTCGCCAAGGCGGTCTTCGAGGTCTTCGCCGACGGGAGGGGCGACACGGCCGAGTCCATCCGCGGCCTGGTCACCGGCGTGATGGAGGGCCGCGTGCGGATGCACAGCTTCCGTCCCGACGAGCAGGCCGAGATCGCCGGCACCGAGATCGCCGGTGAGTTCCCGCGCGAGCCCGACGAGCAGCCCGACGTGGGCGTCTACATCAACGACGGCGGCCCGACGAAGCTGCAGTACTACCTGAAGTACGCCGCCCGCGTCTTCTCCCGCTCCTGCGTCGGTGAGCGCCAGGACATCGCGGGCTCCATCGAGCTGCACAGCGACACGCCGGAGGACGTGGAACGGCTCCCGCCGTCGATCACCGGCGCGGGCTATCCCGGCATCCGGGTCGATCCCGGCGACCAGCTCCTCGTCCTCTACCTCACCTCGCCGATCGGGGGGGAGCTCGTCGAGCTGACCATCGACGGTCAGCGGGTACGACGACCGGCCGTCCAGGAGTTCGCCGGACGACAGGTGGCCACGGTGGGCGTGCACCTGGATCCGCAGGAGCGCCGCGAGCTCGAGTTCGTGATGCGCTCCGGCCCGGGACAGACCGGCGACGTGGACCTCGAGGTCACTCCGGGCGCGTTCCCGGGTAGCTCGAACGCCACCTCGCCGAGCGCCTGCGCCGTCCGGTGACAGACGGCTGTCCACCATTCGGACAACCGTCTTGGTCATCGAGACGTCGAGTTCGTGGAACTTCCGACCGCCCGTAGGCTTCTGGCCATGTCGAGGATCCTGCTGCTCACGAAGCGGCGCGCGGTGGACAACTGCCGCGTCAGCTCGGCACTGTGTCGACCCCTCTGACGGGGCCCGTCTGAGCGGCCGACGTCCGGGACCGCCACCTCCGCCGCACTCGCGGACGCGGTGCGCAGACCTCCGCGTCGTGCCCGAGCCCCGTGTCGCGCAGTCCTCCGCGGCTGCCTCGAGCTTCGCAACCGACCGTCTCACATCAATCCGAAGAGGAATCAGCATGAGCCGCGACAACTCGCTCGTCTCCGCCCAGTGGGTGGAGGAGAACCTGGACAACCCGAAGGTCGTCCTGATCGAGGTCGACGAGGACACCACGGCCTACGACAAGGGCCACATCCGCAACGCCATCAAGCTCGACTGGACGACCGACCTGCAGGACCAGGTCCGCCGCGACTTCGTCAACAAGGAGCAGTTCGAGGCGCTCCTGTCCGACCGCGGCGTGGCCAACGACGACACCGTCGTGCTCTACGGCGGCAACAACAACTGGTTCGCCGCCTACGCCTACTGGTACTTCAAGCTCTACGGCCACCAGGACGTCAAGCTGATGGACGGCGGCCGCAAGAAGTGGGAGCTGGACAGCCGCGAGCTGACCGACGCCGTGCCCACGCGCGAGAAGACCAGCTACGTCGCCCAGGAGCAGGACACCTCGATCCGCGCCTTCCGCGACGAGGTCGTCGGCGCGATCGGCACCCAGAACCTGGTCGACGTGCGCAGCCCCGACGAGTACGCCGGCCGGCTGATGGCGCCCGCGCACCTGCCGCAGGAGCAGGCGCAGCGCGCCGGCCACATCCCCACCTCGGTCAACGTGCCGTGGAGCAAGAACGCCAACGACGACGGCACCTTCAAGTCCGACGAGGAGCTCAAGGCCCTCTACGACGAGGTCGGCTTCGACGAGGGCAAGGACACCATCGCCCTGTGCCGCATCGGCGAGCGCTCCTCGCTCACCTGGTTCGTCCTGCACGAGCTGCTGGGGCGCCAGAACGTCAAGAACTACGACGGCTCCTGGACCGAGTACGGCTCGCTGGTCGGCGTCCCGGTCGTCCTCGGCGACGAGCCCGGGGAGGCCTGATGTGCGGCGCAACGGTCGGCGGGCTCTCGCTCGACGGCGTGAACGTGGCCAAGGAGGCCGTCATCCAGGGCCAGGTCGTCCGCGGAAGCGGTGACGACGCGACGCCGGTGTCGGGCGCCTACGTCCGGCTGCTCGACGCGCGTGGTGAGTTCACCGCCGAGGTGCCGACCTCCGCCACCGGGCACTTCCGGTTCTTCGCCGGTGACGGCGAGTGGACCCTGCGCACGCTCGCTCCCAAGGCCGAGCCGGTCGACCGGGTCGTCCGCGCGCAGACCGGTTCCGTGGCCGAGGTCGCGATCGCGGTCTGACCCGGCCCGGGTCGGGCGCCGTACCTGCGCGCGGCCATGAAGCAGACCGGCGGCGGCTCGCGGAATCCGGGAGCCGCCGCCGGCGTTGAAGGTGGAGATGTCTCCCGGAATCGTGATCCTCGTGCTGGCCGTCGCCGTCGCGGTCGGCTTCGGCCTGCATCGACGCCGCCTCGACGGCCGCTTCGGCGACTCGCGTCCGGAGCGTCCGGCGTGGACGGAGGGCGCCGCCCCGCACCCGCGGACCGAGCGTCACGGCGCCGACGGCCCGGACGGCCCGGACGGCCCGGACGGCCCGGACGGCACAGCCTGGTCCGCGCTCGCCGCGGCCCTGCCCCACGCCACCCGCGGGGAGCGCGCCACGCTGGTGCAGTTCTCGAGCGCGTTCTGCGCACCGTGCCGGGTGACCCGGGTCGTGCTGGGTGACGTGGCGGAGCGGGTCGACGGCGTCGTCCACCTCGAGGTGGACGCCGAGCAGCACCTCGAGCTGGTCCGCGCCCTGGACGTGCGCCGGACGCCGACCACGCTGGTTCTCGACCGCTCCGGCACCGAGCTGACCCGCGCCGCCGGTGCTCCGCGCCGCGAGCAGGTCCTCGCAGCGCTGCCCTCTCCGAGCGAGGCGCCGTGATGGCCGGCATCGACCCGCGCGGTCCGCGGTTCACCGCGGCCGTGACGGTGGTGGTCCTGGCCGTCGCCCTGGTGCTGTCGGACACCGGCCCGACCGCCGCGGCGGTGGTGACCGGCGCCCAGGGCCTGCTGTTCGCGATCGGCGCCGTCGCCGGCGTCCAGCGGACGCCGACCGGTCTGGTGTTCCGAGCCGTCGTCCGACCACGGCTGGCGCCCCCGGCCCAGCTGGAGGATCCCGCCCCGCCGCGGTTCGCCCAGGTCGTGGGCCTGATCTTCGCCGTCGTGGCGACGGCCGCGTTCGCCGCGGGCGCCGTGCTGGTCGGCCAGGTCGCGACCGGCCTGGCCCTGGTGGCGGCAGTGCTCAACGCGGCGTTCGGGCTGTGCCTCGGCTGCGAGCTCTACCTGCGCGGCCTCCGGCTGACCCGCCGACCGGCCTGACCCTACGGCGTCTCCAGCAGCACCGTGAACGGTCCGTCGTTGACCGAGCTCACCTGCATGTCGGCTCCGAAGACACCCCGCTCGACGCGCACCCCCATCGCGGCGAGCTCCTCGCACACCGCCTCGTAGAGGGGCTCGCTCTGCTCGCCGGGCGCCGCTGCGGCCCACGTGGGTCGACGGCCCTTGCGGGCGTCGCCGTAGATGGTGAACTGGGAGACGATCAGCACCGGGGCGCCGACCTCGCCCACGGAGCGCTCGCCGTGCAGGATCCGGAGGTCGCGGATCTTGCGTGCCGTCCAGGCCGCCTCGGCGGGACCGTCGGCGTGTGTCACGCCGAGGTAGACCAGGAGGCCGGGCTCGGCCAACGCTCCGACCACCGACCCGCCGACCTCCACCGAGGCGGACGAGACGCGCTGCAGCACCGATCGCACGGCAGCATTGTCGGTCTGCCGCGCGCCGGTCAGGGAGCCGGGTCGGGCGGCGGGCCGAGCTCGCCGGGCTTGCGTGCCCAGGCCTTCAGCACGATCCGCGGTGCGAGTCCGCGCTCGACGACCGCGTCCGCGGCCCTGCCGAGGCCCGCCCCGACGCGGTCGGGAAGGCCCAACGACGTGAGGTAGTCGCCGCTGGCCCGGGTGTAGTAGGGCACCGGCTCGACGTGGACGTCCACGAAGCCCAGACGCTGCAGGGCCCGCGCCATGCTGTCCTCGGTGTGCAGCAGCCAGTGGTGCTCGGCCACCCGACGGTCGGTCCAGTGGCTGAGCCGGCCCCCGGTGGCGCGCAGGGCACCCATCGCCGCACGGTCGACGACGCTGCGCCGCGGGGTCTGCAGGTAGATGACACCGCCGGGCCGCAACGCGTCCCGGCACGCCTCAAGCAGGCCGTAGGGATCGGCGTTGTGGGCGATCACGCACCACAGGCTGATCACGTCCTGCTGGTCGAGGTCGATGGTGCGGATGTCGCCGAGGTCGATCTTGATGTCGTACTCGGCGCGGGCGATCTCGAGGGCCGCCTCGAAGAGGTCGTTGCCCCGCACCTGGAAGCCTCGCTCGCGAGCGAGGCTGAGGAAGCGGCCGTCGCCGGTGCCGATGTCGTACCACCGGCGGTCCGTCGGGTCGCCGACGACCCGGCTGACCACGTCGAGGGCGGAGATCCAGGCCTCCTCGGTGGTCTCCTCCTTGCGCTCGTCGAACCAGCTCGCCCGCTCCTCGACGCTGACCTGGTCGAGCCCGACGGTGAGCTGTTGGCCGCGGGCGTCCAGGTCCGGCGTGGGGCGGTCGTCCCAGCCGATCATGCCGCACGCGCGACAGCGGAAGTTCCGCCGGCCGGTACGACGCGAGGGGGGGTAGGTCCTCAGGTCCCTGGACATGCAGGCAGGACAGGAGTGGACAGACATGGGGGGTGCCTCCAGGCCACCGTGCGGAGGGAGGGGGGTGCGGCGACCTGTCTAGAGCATAGGCACTTGCGAGCCCGCGCGCGCAGCACTTCTGGTGAATCCTCGGTTACTTCGCGAAGGAGTGCCCTGCGGGCGTCCGTCAGTAGACCAGCGCCTGCGTGCCCTCGCGCAGGACCTCCTCGACGAAGACCGATGCGCCGGCGATGCGGACGCCCGCCAGGAGGTCCGGCTCCGTCAGGGAGCGGCGCGCCGCGCACTGCGCGCACACCGTCACGCTGCCGCCGGCCAGGACGCTGTCGAGGAGGTCGGGCAGCGGCGTCGCGAGCGGGAGCTCGAGGTCGCCGGCGCGGCCGGGGACGGCGAGCCACGTCGCCTCGCCGGTCAGCCACAGCGACACCTCGACGCCCGATGCGGCCGCCGTGGCGGCGACGGTGAAGCCCTGGTTGCACCGCTCCGGCTGCTCGGTGCCACAGGTGACCTTCACGGTGAGCGATCGCGTCATGGCCCGAGCCTAGGCCCGAACTAGACTGCTTCCTCGTGGCCTTCCATCTCCCCGAGAACCTGCACCCCGACTGCGGACCGATCGCGTGGATGCTCGGCACGTGGCGGGGGAACGGCCACGGCGACTACCCGACGATCGAGAAGTTCCAGTTCGGGCAGGAGCTGATCTTCGCCCACGACGGGCGGCCGTTCTTCCACTACATGGCGCGGGCGTGGGAGATCGACGAGCAGGGCGAGAAGGTCCGCGACCGGGCGATCGAGACCGGCTTCATCCGCGCGGTCGGCGAGGGCCGGTTCGAGATCCTGCTGACCCACAACACCGGGTTCGCGGAGATCTGGCACGGCGAGGCGGCCGACGGCAAGTTCGAGTGGACCACCGACGCCGTGGCGCGCACCGAGACGGCCAAGGAGTACTCCGCAGGGCACCGGCTCTACGGCAACGTCGAGGGCGACCTGCTCTATGCCTTCGACATGGCGGCGATGGGCCAGCCGTTGCAGCCGCACCTGTGGGCGAGGTTGAAGCGTGTCCAGTGACGCCGACTGGCGCCAGGCCCTGCGCGAGCGGGGCTACCGGCTGACCCCTCAGCGGGAGCTGATCCTCGCGGCGGTCGACGAGCTCGGCCACGCGACGCCCGACGAGGTGCTGGCCCACGTCCAGCAGAGGGCGAGCGCGGTCAACGCCTCGACGGTCTACCGGACGCTCGAGGTGCTCGAGGAGCTGGGCCTGGTGCGGCACACCCACCTGAGCGACCGGGCGCCGACCTACCACTCCACCGGCGGTGCCGAGCACTTCCACCTCGTGTGCCGCGGCTGTCGTTCGGTGATCTCGGTCGACGCGGAGGAGGCGGCGCCGTTCGTCGACCTGCTCTCCGGCAAGGGCTTCACGCCGGATCTCGGTCACCTCGCCGTGTTCGGCAGGTGCGCCCGGTGCGAGGAGGACACCCCATGACCACGGTGCTGACCTACGGCACGTTCGACCTGTTCCACATCGGTCACCTGCGGTTGATCGAGCGGCTCGCCGCCATGGGCGACCGGCTCGTCGTCGGCGTCTCCACCGACGAGTTCAACGCGGGGAAGGGCAAGCGGTCGGTGGTGTCCTACGACGACAGGGCCGCCATCGTCGGGGCGATCAAGGGCGTCGACCAGGTGATCCCCGAGCGGTCCTGGGACCAGAAGCGGTCCGACATCCTCGAGCACCAGGTCGACGTCTTCGTGATGGGCGACGACTGGGCCGGGAAGTTCGACGACCTCTCCGACGTTTGCGAGGTGCGCTACCTGCCGCGCACCTCGGGCGTCTCCAGCACCGAGATCAAGGAGATGCTCCGCACCCTCGACCCCGTGCACATCGAGGAGATGCAGGCGGCGCTCGGCACCCTGACCAGACTCCTCGAGCACTACCGGGACCTGACATGAACTCCACCCGCACCAGCCCGCTCCTCGACCTGCCGGGCGCCGTCGCCGGCGACGGCGTCGACGCCCCGGTGGCCGCCCACTACGGCAGCCTGTACGGCGAGCAGCGGGCGCTCGACCAGGGCGAGGGCTTCGTGGACCTCTCCCACCGCGACGTCGTCCGCATCGCCGGGCCCGACCGGCTCTCGTGGCTGCACTCCCTGACCACGCAGTCGTTCGAGGACCTCGCGCAGGGTTACTGGGTGACCGCCCTGGTGCTGAGCCCGCAGGGCCACATCGAGCACGGCTTCACCGGCGTCGACGACGGTGAGGCGTTCACCGCCCACACCGAGCCGGGCCGCGCGGCCGCGCTGATCGGCTTCCTCGAGCGGATGAAGTTCATGACGAGGGTGGACGTCGCCGACGTCACGGCCGACGTCGCCGTCTGCTGGCGACCCCGGGGCTACGACCTCGTCCCTCGCGACCAGCTCACGGCGTACGCCGCCGCCGCCGGGCCGGCCGCGGGCCTGTGGGCCTTCGACGCGCTGCGCATCGCTCGCGGCGAGCCGCGCCTCGGGGTCGACACCGACGAGCGCACCATCCCCAACGAGCTCGGTCTCCTGGCGACCGACCACGCGCCGGCCTGGGCGAGCGCCGTCCACATGGACAAGGGGTGCTATCGCGGCCAGGAGACGGTGGCCCGCGTGCACAACCTCGGACGGCCGCCCCGACGGCTCACCCTGCTGCACCTGGACGGCTCGGAGAACCGGCTTCCCGAGGCCGGGACGCCGGTGCTGCTCGGGGACCGGCAGGTCGGCTTCGTCGGGTCGTCGGCACGGCACCACGAACTCGGCCCGGTCGCCCTGGCGCTGCTCAAGCGTAACGTCGCCGTCGACGCGCAGCTCGAGGCCGGCGGGCTGCCGGCCGCGCAGGAGGTCGTCGTGGACCCCGAGGTCGGCCTGCACTTCCGCGCCCGTCGCTGACCGGGACGGGACCCGCCGGCCGGCCGGCCCGACCGCGTCAGCCGTTGATCATGCCGGCGCCGACGGTCACGCCGGTCGCCTCGTCGATCAGGATGAACGAGCCGGTCGTGCGGTTCTTGGAGTACGGGTCGCAGAGCAGCGGCACGGTCGTGCGCAGCTTGACCCGGCCGATCTCGTTGACGCCCAGCTCGTTGGTCTCCTGGTCGCGGTGCAGGGTGTTGACGTCGAGCCGGTAGGCGATGTCCTTGACGAGCGCCCGGCCGGTGCGGGTGGTGTGCTTGATCGCCAGCTTCTGCCGCGGCTGCAGCGGCGTGGTGGTCATCCAGCAGACCATGGCGTCGATGTCCTGGCTCGGGGTCGGCGCGTTGTTGACCCGGGCGATCATGTCGCCGCGGGAGACGTCGACGTCGTCCTCCAGGTGCACGGTCACGCTCATGGGCGGGAACGCCTCGGCGATCTCCTCGTCGAACAGGTCGATCCGCGAGATGCGCGACGTCATCCCCGACGGCAGCACGACGACCTCGTCGCCCGGCTTGAGGACGCCACCGGCGACCTGCCCGGCGTACCCCCGGTAGTCGTGGAACTCGTCGGACTTCGGACGCACGACGTACTGCACCGGGAACCGGACGTCGACCAGGTCGCGGTCGGACGCCACGTGGACGTGCTCGAGGTGGTGCATCAGGGTCGGCCCGGAGTACCACGCCATCTTCTCGGAGCGGGTCACCACGTTGTCGCCCTGGAGCGCCGAGATCGGGATGACCGCGAGGTCCGGCACGTTGAGCTTGGTGGCGAACTGCGTGAACTCCTGGTGGATCTGGTCGAAGACGTCCTCCGAGTAGTCGACGAGGTCCATCTTGTTCACCGCGAGCACCAGGTGGGGGACGCGCAGCAGGGAGAGAATCACCGCGTGCCGGCGGGACTGCTCGGTGAGCCCCTGGCGGGCGTCGACGAGGACGAGCCCGAGGTTGGCCGTCGAGGCGCCGGTGACCATGTTGCGCGTGTACTGCACGTGGCCGGGCGTGTCGGCGATGATGAACTTGCGGTTGGGCGTCGCGAAGTAGCGGTAGGCCACGTCGATGGTGATGCCCTGCTCGCGCTCGGAGCGGAGACCGTCCGTGAGCAGGGCCAGGTCGGTGTAGTCGTAGCCCTTGGCGCTGCTCGTCGCCTCGACGGCCTCGAGCTGGTCCTCGAAGATCGCCTTCGAGTCCAGCAGGAGGCGGCCGATCAGGGTGGACTTGCCGTCGTCGACCGAACCGGCGGTCGCGAACCGCAGCAGGTCCATGGGGCGCTTGGTGTCGGTCATCAGAAGTAGCCCTCCTTCTTGCGGTCCTCCATGGCGGCCTCGGAGAACCGGTCGTCCCCGCGGGTGGCGCCGCGCTCGGTCACCCGCGCGATCGCGACCTCCTCGATGATCTCCTGGATCGTGCTCGCGGTGGACTCGACGCATCCGGTCAGCGTCAGGTCGCCCACGGTGCGGAACCGGACGGTGCGCTCCTGGACGACCTCGCCGTCACGCAGCGGGTTGTGCTCGCTCTCGCTCAGCAGCATGCCGTCGCGCTCGAAGACCCGCCGCTGGTGGGAGAAGTAGATGCTCGGGATCTCGATGCCCTCGCGCCCGATGTAGTCCCAGATGTCGAGCTCGGTCCAGTTCGAGATGGGGAAGATCCGCATGTGCTCGCCCTCGTGGAGGCGGCCGTTGTAGAGGCTCCACAGCTCGGGACGCTGGTTCTTCGGGTCCCACTGCCCGAACTCGTCGCGGTGGGAGTAGACCCGCTCCTTGGCCCGCGCCTTCTCCTCGTCGCGCCGTCCGCCACCGAAGGCGGCGGTGAAGCCGTTCTCCTCGATCGCGTTGAGCAGCGTGCCGATCTGCAGCCGGTTGCGGGAGGTCTTGCCGTCGTCGACCACCACGCCGTCGGCGATCGCCTGCTCGACCGAGGCGACGATCAGCTTGACGCCCAGGCGGCTGACCCAGTTGTCGCGGGTCGCCAGCACCTCCGGGAAGTCGTAGCCGGTGTCGACCTGGAGGACGGGGAACGGGATCTTGGCCGGGTAGAACGCCTTCTCGGCCAACCGCATCATCACGATGGAGTCCTTGCCGCCCGAGAACATCAGGACCGGCTTCTCGAACTCCGCCGCGACCTCGCGGAAGATGTGGATCGACTCCGCCTCCAGCTGGTCGAGCTGGCTGAGGCGATAGTCGGTGTGGGTCTGGGTCATGGCGGGAACCGCGCCGTCCTTTCCGAACCGGAGGAGTCCAGGGCGGAGCCATCGTGCCACGGAGGAGGCGGGCACGAGGCATCCGAGCGTGGGGCGTAGACAAATCCACGAGTTTGCCACTGCCGCGCCCGCCCGGCGTCCTACCCTTCCGGTGTGGCCGACTTCGTCGCCCGGCTCGGGTCGCGGGCTTCCGTCCCGGGCGAGGTGCGCTCGACCTTCGACGTCCCCGACTACGTCGCGCTGATGGCCGACCAGCCCGACCAGCCCGACAGCCCCGTCGATCCCGATGGCCCCGGCGACACCGCCGGCGCGCGGCTGCGCCGGCTGGCCGACCGCGACGCCAGGGCGCTGCGCCGACTCGACCCGGACCGGCTGCTGGCCCTGCTCGGGGCGCTGGCGCGACCTCCCTCGGCCGAGCTCAACAAGACCCGCCTCGCGGCGGAGTCGGGCATCCCGGCCACCACCCTCACGCCGTACGTCGACGTGCTGGTCGAGCTGGGCGTGATCCGGCTGCTGCCCGGGTGCCGGGCCTCGGTCGCCAAGCGAGCCATCGGCCGGCCGCGGGTGGTGTTCGACGATCCCGCCGTCGCGCGGCATCTCTCCGGCACGCGGGTCGACGACCTCCTCGCCCTGCGCGGCCGGAGCCGGCTCGCGCCGTTGCTCTTCGGCATGGTGGCCGCCGAGCTGCTGCGGCAGCGCGAGACCAGCTCCGTCGACTTCCGGCTGAGCCACCTGCGGGAGCGCAACGGGCTCGCGGTCGGCCTGGTGGTGGAGCTCCCGGACGACACCGTCTACGGCCTGGAGGTGCGGACGGCCGGTGGTCTGCGGCCCCACCAGTTCGCCGGGCTGGACGTGCTGGCCGCCCGCGCGGGGTGGCGGTTCCGAGGGGGCGTCGTCCTCAACACCGCCGCGACGGGCCACGCCTACCGTCGCGACCTGTGGGGGCTGCCGATCTCCGCGGTCTGGGAGTGGGACGCCGCCGAGGCGACGGTCCGGCCGCAGCGTTCACGACCCGGACGCCCGAACGCCCCCACGGCCAGGGGCGCGATCACCTAGCCTGCTGGCATGAAGATCGCCGTGGTCGGGACTGGATATGTCGGCCTGTCGAACGCCGTCGTGCTCGCTCAGCGCAACGAGGTGTGGGCGCTCGACGTGGACCCGGTGAAGGTCGAGCAGGTCAACCGTCGCGAGTCCCCGATCGTCGACGCCGAGCTGGAGGAGTACCTGCGCGAGAGGCCGCTCCAGCTCACCGCGACCCTCGACAAGCAGCTGGCCTACGTCGACGCGTCGTACGTCATCGTCGCGACGCCCACCGACTACGACCCCGTCACGAACTACTTCGACACCCGTACCGTCGAGGCGGTCACCGCTGACGCGCTGGCGACCAACCCGCACGCGACGGTGGTGATCAAGTCGACCGTGCCGGTGGGCTTCACCAGCCAGCTGCGGGAGGCGCACCCGGGCGCGTCGATCATCTTCAGCCCGGAGTTTCTCCGGGAGGGACACGCGCTCTACGACAACCTGCACCCGTCCCGGATCATCGTCGGCTCGGACACCGAGGCCGGGCGTCAGTTCGCGAAGCTGCTGGTGGAGGGGGCGCTCGCCGAGGACGTGCCGGTGCTGTTCACCGGCTCGACCGAGGCCGAGGCGGTCAAGCTCTTCGCCAACACCTACCTCGCGCTGCGCGTCGCCTACTTCAACGAGCTCGACACCTACGCCATGAGCCGGGGCCTGGACACCGCGCAGATCATCGAGGGCGTCGGCCTCGACCCGCGGATCGGCACCCACTACAACAACCCGTCCTTCGGCTACGGCGGCTACTGCCTGCCCAAGGACACCAAGCAGCTGCACGCCAACTACGAGGACGTCCCCCAGAACCTGATCAGCGCCATCGTCGCGGCCAACACCACGCGCAAGGACTTCATCGCCTTCGACATCCTCGCCCGACGGCCGAAGGTGGTCGGTGTCTACCGCCTGATCATGAAGGCGGGGAGCGACAACTTCCGGATGTCCTCGATCCAGGGCGTGATGAAGCGGATCAAGGCGAAGGGCGTCGAGGTGGTCGTCTACGAGCCCGAGCTCCCGGACGACCGCTTCTACAACTCCGAGGTCATCCGCGACCTCGACGAGTTCAAGCGGCGGTCCGACGTGATCCTCGCCAACCGGCGCACCGAGGTCCTCGACGACGTCGCGGCGAAGGTCTACACCCGCGACATCTACGGGCGGGACTGATCCGGGCGCGGGAACCGCTCAGGTCGGCGGCGGCGCTGCCGAGGAGGGGGAGACCACCCGGAGCAAAATCTGTCGTGTGACAGGGGTTACATCGCTCCGGGGCGGGTACGGCCACCTCAGGAGGAGTTCTCATGCTGGTGCTTGCGCTTGTGATCGGTCTCTGGATGGTTGCCGCGACGGCGGTCACCGTCGCCCTCTCCCACGCCGCGCGCTGCCACGGCTCCGCGGGCTTCGAGGTGGAGCGGGAGCTCCAGCTCCAGCCCTGAGCGTCCCCGGCCGCCCGGTCAGCGGCCGGTCGGCCGGTCGCCCGGTCAGCGCCGGGCCGCCCTGCCGTGGCGCCGGTCGCCCAGCGACTCCAGCTCCGCCACGGTCGGCGCGCCGAACATGGGGAGCCCGTGCCTCCTCCGCAGCACGCCCCAGACGAACGGCACGAGCACCAGCATCGCCACGCCCAGCCCGGCCACCACCATGGCCTCCGCCGTCTCCTGGCCCTCGCCGAAGGGGTGGAGGCCGGCCTTGAAGAGCAGGGCCACGCCCGACATCGTGAGCACGATGACGATGCCCCGCCGGATGTAGGACTGGGGCACCCGCGGCGCGAGTCGTGCGCCGAGGAGGGTCCCGGGAACCGAGCCGATCACCAGTGGGACGAGCAGCCCCCAGTCCAGGCCGTGGATGAGGATGTTGGCGATCGCCGCGCTCAGCACGAGCGGCACCGCCTGGACGAGGTCGGTGCCCACGAGGCGCACGGCCGAGAGCCCGGGATAGAGCATCAGCAGGGCGATCATGATGACCGACCCCGAGCCGACGCTGGTGATGCCCACCAGCAGGCCGCCCAGCATGCCGACCAGCAGGGTCGGCAGCGGCCTGATCGGCGGGTCGTCGTCGGGCAGGTCGCGACCCTCGCGGACCCGCCGCAGGTTGATGTAGAGACGGAGCGCGTAGGTCGAGGCGGCGAAGAGGAGCGCGACGCCGATGCAGAGCTTGAGCACCTGCTCGAGCTGCTGCGGGTCGTCGGTCAGCGCCTTGACGAGATAGGGCCCGACGAACGCCATGGGGACGGAGCCCGCCACGAGCCAGAGGGCCAGACGGAGGTTGGGTGAGCCCTCGCGGGCGTGGGTCAGCGCGCCGCCGGTCTTGTAGACCGCGGCGGCCGTGAGGTCGGCGGTGACGATGGCGGAGGTGTGGCCGACGCCCAGGAAGATCAGCGCCGGCGTCATCAGCGCACCGCCGCCCATGCCGGTGAGGCCGACGACGATGCCCACCACGAAGCCCGCCACGGCGATGGACGCCGCGGCGAGGGTGAGCCACTCGCTCATCGGTCGCCTGCCTGCGGCCCGACGAGGCGGGGGAGCACGGCTGCCAGCAGTCGGTCGATCTGGTCGGCGGAGGCCTCCGCCGCGGCCCGGCCCCGTCGGTAGGGGTCGCGCACGTCGTGCTCGTCGGTCGCCCCGGCCCGGCGGTGACCGACGGCGCTGACCAGGCCGGCGCCGGTGATGCCCGGGTCCACCCGCGCGGCGGACTCGGCGAACTGCCCGAGGGTGAAGACCTTCCGGAAGGCGCCGGGCATCTCCTCGAGCACGAAGGCCCGGTGGGTCGCCTCGGCGGTGAGCACCAGGTCGGCGGCGTCGACGAGGTCCTTGGTCAGCGGGCGGCTGGCGAAGCCCGCGACCAGGTCCGCCGGCACGCCGCGCTCGGCGAGGACGCGGGCCATCGTCGGGTCGACCGGGTGGGCACGGAACCCGTGGGTGCCGGCGCTCGCGAGCTCGACGCCGCCGTCGTCGCCCACCAGTGCCCGCGCGCGGAGCTCCATGTAGGGGGAGCGGCAGATGTTGGCGGTGCAGACGAAGAGCACCTTGAGCCGTGGCGCCGGCGGTGCGCCGACCGTGTCGTCCGTGGCTCCGGCGGCTTCCGTGTCGTCCGGCGCCGGTGCAGCGGCGGTCGCGGGCGTCGCGGCCGGGAGGTCGAGGTAGCCGGCGTCGCGCAGAGCGGCGGTCACCTCGTCGAGCGCCTCCTCGATCGACCGGCCGGTGGTGTCGACCCGGACGTCCGCGTCGACCGGCTCCTCGTAGGGCGAGGAGATGCCGGTGAAGTCCGGGATCTCGCCGCGGCGGGCCTTGGCGTAGAGGCCCTTGCGGTCGCGTCGCTCGCACTCCTCCAGTGGCGTCGCGACGTGGACCAGGAAGAACGCCCCGCCCGCCTCCTCGACCATCGCCCGGACCTGCTGGCGCGTCTCGGCGAAGGGCGCGATCGGGCTGCACACCGCCACCCCGCCGTGACGGGCGATCTCGGCCGCCACCCAGCCGATCCGGCGGATGTTGGTCTCCCGGTCCTCGCGGGAGAAGGTCAGGCCCGCGGAGAGATGGCGGCGTACGACGTCGCCGTCCAGGCTGGTGACGGTGCGTCCCCCCTGCTCGAGCAGCCGGTCCATCAGGGCGCGCGCGAGCGTCGACTTGCCGCTGCCGGAGAGGCCGGTGAAGAAGAGGACCAGGCCCCGCCGGTCGGGCGCGGGGCGCTCCTCGGCGGCGATGTCGGCGAGCTCCGGCAGGGCCGCGCCGCCGTAGGCCAGCTCCACGACCGGGTCGGGTCCGGCGTACGACGCCAGCACCGACGCCCGCAGGGCGGGGTCGGCTGGCGAGCCGTGGTCGGCGAGCGGGACGGCGACCACGGCGGCGTCGATCTGCTCGGCGACGCGGAGCGTCGCCCGGAGCAGCGCCACGGGGCTCACGGCGGGCGTGCCGGTGCCGACCAGGGCGAGCAGCAGCACCGGGCCGAGCCGGCGGAGCTGGTCGAGCTGGACGTCGGTGAGCAGGTCGGAGACGGCCACCACGGTGCGTCCGGCATACCGGCTCCGGACCGTGTCGGGCGGCAGGTACAGCCGGCGGAACGGTCCGAACTGCGCGTGCGCCAGCGGGTGCACGGCGAGCCCCTCGCGGGCGCGGGTGAGCCGGGCGAGCGGGAGCCCCTCGGGGTCGACCAGCTCCACGGCGTCGCCGCCGTCGAGCCGTGCCCGCAGCTCCGGAGGCAGGGTGATGGTCAGCGGACTGCCCGGCTCGTCGAAGCCGGTGATCGGCGCGGCCGCTCCCGAGACGAGGAGCTCGAGGTCGTCGAGCTCCCGGGGCGCTGGGCAGTGCTGCGGGACCGGACTCGACACACACTGGATCGTACAGAGTCGAGTGAGTTGCTCCTCTTTGCGCCGGTGCAAGGCGCGTGGGCCGACCGTCTCGCGATGCGGCCAGCTTGCAGATCGCTAACTTTTGCTAGCACGATGGAGCCATGGCGAAGGGCAAGGTGGGGCAGGCCGTCGGCTCCCTCGGCGACTACCTCAAGGAGCAGCGGGTCTCGGCCCGGCTGTCCCTCCGGCAGCTCGCCGAGCAGGCGGGGGTCTCCAATCCCTACCTCAGCCAGATCGAGCGCGGGCTCCGCAAGCCCTCGGCCGAGGTGCTCCAGCAGATCGCCAAGGCGCTGCGCATCTCTGCGGAGCAGCTGTACATCCGGGCGGGCATCCTCAGCCCCGATGACGGTGTGGGGAGGTCGGTCGAGCTCGCGATCCTCGGCGACACCGACCTCACCGAGCGACAGAAGCAGTCGCTCCTCGACGTCTACGCCTCCTTCCTCGCCCTCAACGCAGCCGAGCACTCCACAGGCAGCGACGACGAGGCAGAAGGGCCGGACGCCGCGCCGATCGCCAACCCGAAGATCCCCGATTCCGTCCCCACAGAAGGGTGAGACACCACATGCCGAAGCTCGAGCTCCCGAAGATCGAGATCCCCACGATCGACCTCAAGACCGTGGACCTGCCGGACCTCCCGGCGAGCGCCGCGAAGCCGATCTACGCCGGCGTCGGCGCCACCGACCTGGCCGTCGCAGCGGTGCGGGCCTACGTCGTCGACGTCCAGGCCAAGATGACGGCCAGGGTCGTCGACGTGCAGCAGGACCTCGTCTCCAGGATCGGCGAGGTGCAGAAGGCCGTCCGCGGCCTCGAGATCCGCGAGCCCCGGGAGCTGCAGGGCAAGGCGCTCGGCGCCCTCGCCGACCGCCGCAGCCGCGCCGAGGCCCGGATCGCGGACCTGCAGGCCGACGCGCGCGCCCTCCCCACCCGGGTGCAGAGCACGGTGAAGAGCACGGTGAAGGGGAAGGTCGACGCGAACGTCGCCGTCGCCACCGCGCTCTACGCCGACCTGGCGAAGCGCGGCGAGGGCGTGGTCGTGAAGCTGCGCTCCCCGGAGGCGCCGAAGGACGACGCTGCGGCGAAGCCCGCCGTCGCGCCCCGCACCGCGACGGAGTCGACGGCGACCACCACCGTGGTGAAGCGGAAGGCCCCCGCCAAGAAGCGGACGACCGTCGTCAAGCAGGCAGCCGCCGCGCCGTCGGGCACGACCACCGCGCAGGCGGAGCCGGCCGCGAAGAAGGCCGCGGCCACCAAGTCCGCCAAGCCGGCCGCCAAGCCCGCCACCAAGAAAGCCGCGGCCAAGAAGGTCGCGGCCAAGAAGGCGCCCGCTCGCAAGCCCACGGCGAAGAAGGCGCCCGCCGCCCCGGCCAGCCAGCCCACCGAGCAGAGCCCTGCCGTGTCCGCGGACGGCGCCGCCAGCTGACCTGCTGAGGTCGCGCCGGGGTGCGGGCCCACCGCCCGCGCCCCGGTCGCGAGGTGCTGCGGGCCCCGGAACGGTCCCCGGCTAGGATCGGCGCACCATGGTCAGCGGAGGGTTCGTCTACCCGTACAACGACGTCGAGGCGTGGATCAACGTCGGCATCGCCTTCGTGCTGCTCGTCATCAAGATCTACGCGTTCGCGAACGCGCTGCTCTACTCCGCGGAGTCGTACCACGCCGCCGGCAAGCTCAACAAGGTCACCTGGGTGGCGATCCTGGCAGTGGGCCTGATGCTCCAGCTGCTGCTCTGGGTCGGCTTCGACCTGTCGATCGTCAACCTCGCGATGACGGTCGCCGCGCTGGTCTACCTGGTCGACGTCCGGCCCGCGCTGGCCGGCCTGCGCCGCCGCTGAGCCGGGCCCGGGTCGAGAGCGGGGTCAGAGCAGGTCGAAGAGCTGGCCGGTCTGCTCGCCGCTGGGCAGGTAGCCCTGGGCGACCTCGCCGGTGCCGATCACCCGCAGCTCCCCGTCGCTGTCGTCGGCGAAGGCCGCGTCGCCCCTGCGGAGCCGGAGGATCTCGTCGCGCTCGTTGACCAGGGCGACCTCGCCACCGGTGCAGACCAGCAGCCGCTGGCCTGACGCCGGCAGCACCACGCCCGCCGGGTCGGCGAGCGAGCTCTGGGTCACCGACAGCGCGAAGTCCGGGCCAGGACTGAAGACGTCGGTGGAGTAGTTGAAGACCAGTGGCTCGACGCGGGCGGCGCGGGACGTGCCCTCCTCCAGGCACTGCATCAGGCCCTGGGTGTCCACGTGCTTGGTGGTGAGGCCCGCCCGCAGCACGTTGTCCGAGGACACCATCACCTCCAGGCACAGCCCGCGGAGGTGGGCGTGGATGATGCCCGTGGCCAGGTACGCCGCCTCGCCGGGCTGCAGGGTCAGCCGGTTCAGCAGCAGGGAGACGATGACGCCGACGTCCCCGGGCCAGGTCTCGGCGATCTCCACGGCGGTGGCGTAGGCCCGCTTGACGTCGAGGCCGGCGTCGAGGGCCCTCCGGCAGTCCTCGACCACCTCGCCCACGACCTCGGGAGACGGCGGGTCGGCGACCAGCCCCTCGATCAGCTTCACGATCCCCGAGAAGCCCGGCCGGTCGAGGAGGCCCTCGGTGAGGTCCTTGGCCAGCGGGTGCTCGAGCCCGGCGAGCACG
Organism: Nocardioides proteolyticus; assembly: GCF_051280635.3. Taxonomy (NCBI): domain Bacteria; kingdom Bacillati; phylum Actinomycetota; class Actinomycetes; order Propionibacteriales; family Nocardioidaceae; genus Nocardioides; species Nocardioides proteolyticus. Next base: position 45,045 of record NZ_JBNBPO030000016.1, read on the forward strand.
CGGGCGATCTCCGAGGTCCGCCGGAGCCCGACGAGGGTGTCGAAGGAGGAGAGGGCGTAGACCATCTCCGGCTTCGGGTGGGGGTCCTTGTAGACCCGGTGCGGGGCGTCGAGCGGCACGCCGGCCGACTCCTCGGCCTCGAAGCCCGCGCGGGCGTGATCGGCGTTCGGGTGCACCTGGATGGACAGCGGCCGCTCGGCCGCCAGCATCTTGAGCATGAAGCCCAGCTGTCCGGCGACCTCGGTCAGCGGCCGCTCGCCGCCGTCGGCGTCGACCACCCGCGCCGTGCCGAGCGGATGCGTGCCGAGCCACACCTCGGCGACCGGACCGCCGTCGGCGGTCCGGCGCTGGAAGCCGGGAATGGCGTCCGGGGAGCCCCAGTCGTAGGACTGGGTGGGGCAGACGAGGGCGAGCAAGAGGTCTCCGGGTCGGTCGGGTGCGGGCGACAAGCCTAGGGTGCTGCGGCGAGGTAGCGGGCGAGGGCCTCGTCGGCATCGGTGCTGCTGAAGCCGGTGGCAGCGAGCTTGTCGAGCGCGAGCACGCTGTTGCGCGGCCGTGGCGCCAGGCTCCTGCCGGCGCCGTACTCCTCGGTGGTGGTGGTGCGTACGTCGGCCGGGTCGCGGCCGCAGAGCTCGAACACACGGCGGGCGTAGGCGGCCCACGAGCGAGGCGGCCCGCTGTTGGTGACGTTGTAGGTGCCGTGGGGGGCGCCGGTCGCGAGCAGGTGGCGGGTGGCGCGGGCGAGCTCGTCGGTGAAGGTCAGCCGCCCCACCTGGTCGTCGACCACGCTGGGCGTCACGCCGTCGGCGGCCAGCCGCGCCATCGTGCGCACGAAGTTATGGCCGTCGCCGATCACCCACGACGTGCGGAGGAGGTAGTGCCGCGGCGCCGCGGCCACGGCCAGGTCGCCGGCGGCCTTGGCCTGGCCGTAGACGCCGAGCGGCGCGAGCGGGTCGTCCTCGCGGTGGCCGCCTTCGGTCGGCCGGCCGTCGAAGACGTAGTCGGTGGAGTAGTGCACCAGGGTCAGCCGGCGCTCCGCGGCGATCCGCGCGAGCGCCGCCGGTGCCGTGGCGTTCGCCGCCCAGGCGGCGACGCGTCCCTCGTCGGTCTCGGCGGCGTCGACCGCCGTGTGGGCCGCGGCGTTCAGCACCACGTCGTGGTCCTCCCACCGCCAGGCCGCGAGGGCACGGGGGTCGGTCAGGTCGAGCTCGTCGAGGTCGACGGTGGTCGCACCCGGGAACTCCCGCGCCAGCGCCCGCCCCAGCTGCCCGCGGCAGCCGGTGATCAGCACGCGCCGGGGCGCCATCGGGCGGACCTCGTCGAGGAAGGGGTTGGTGCGGTCCTTCTCCGAGATCTCGACCTCGGCGGAGTCGAGGGGGATCGGCCACGGGATGGCGACGGTCGGGTCCGCGAGGTTGAGGGCGGGATAGCTGCGCCCGGGCTGGAAGTGGTCGTTGACCAGGTAGGAGTACACCGTGCCGTCGACGAGCGCCTGGTAGGAGTTCCCGACTCCTCGTGGCACGAACACGGCGACGCCCTCGTCGATCTCCATCGTGTGCGTGGCCCCGAAGGACTCACCGGCCCGCATGTCGACCCACGCCGCGAAGACCCGCCCGGTCGCCACCGACACCAGCTTGTCCCACGGCTCGGTGTGGACGCCCCGGGTCGCGCCCCGGGCGGCGTTGTAGCTCATGTTGTTCTGGACCGGCCCGAAGTCGGGCAGGCCGAGCGCCGTCATCTTCTCCCGCTGCCAGTTCTCCTTGAACCAGCCGCGCGCGTCGCGGTGCACCGGCAGCCGGACGACGAGCAGGCCCGGCACCGGCGTCCGCTCGACGGCCAGCTCGGACACGCGCTCAGGGCGCGCCACGGCCCGATCCGACATCGGCTACTGCCCCTTCGCGGCGTACGCCGCCTCGGTCGCCTGCTTGTGCGGTCGCCACCAGGCCTCGTTGTCCTGGTACCACCGGATCGTCTGCGCCAGGCCGGCCTCGAAGTCGCCGTACCGCGGCGTCCAGCCCAGCTCGGTGCGCAGCCGGCCGGCGTCGATCGCGTAGCGGAGGTCGTGGCCCGGTCGGTCGGTGACCTGCTCGAAGTCGTCCTCGGGGCGGCCCATCAGGCGCAGGATCATCCGCACCACCTCCAGGTTGCTCCGCTCGCCGTCGGCGCCGACGAGGTAGGTCTCGCCGATCCGCCCGTCGAGCAGGATCCGCAGCACCGCGGAGGAGTGGTCCTCGGTGTGGATCCAGTCGCGGACGTTGGCGCCGGATCCGTAGAGCCGCGGCCGGCGCCCGTCGACGACCTCGGTCACCTGGCGCGGGATGAACTTCTCGACGTGCTGCCACGGGCCGTAGTTGTTCGAGCAGTTCGAGATCGTGGCGCGGACACCGAAGCTGCGGACCCACGCGCGCACGAGGTGGTCCGAGCCCGCCTTGGAGGCCGAGTACGGCGACGACGGCCGGTACGGCGTCTCCTCGGTGAACCGCTGCGGGTCGTCGAGCTCCAGGTCGCCGTACACCTCGTCGGTCGACACGTGGTGCAGGCGGGCGTCGGCCTTGCGGACCGCCTCGAGAAGGGTGAACGTGCCGACCAGGTTGGTGCGGATGAAGGGGGAGGGGTCGGTCAGCGAGTTGTCGTTGTGGGACTCGGCGGCGAAGTGCACCACGGCGTCGTGGTCGGCCACGAGCGGCTCGACGACGGCGGCGTCGGCGACGTCGCCGACGACGAGGCGCACCCGGTCCTCGGGCAGCCCCTCCAGCGCCTCGCGGCTGGCGGCGTAGGTCAGCTTGTCGAGCACCGTGACCCGGGCCCCGGTGTGCCGGACCAGGTGGTGGACGAAGTTGGAGCCGATGAAGCCGGCGCCGCCGGTGACGAGGATCCGCTGCACGTGCCGCAGTCTATGGAGGACAATCGGGCGTCACCGCCGATCGCCACAACCAGGAGCGGGAAAGACATGCGCGGCATCATCCTCGCCGGAGGCACGGGCAGCCGGCTGCACCCCATCACGCACGCGATCAGCAAGCAGCTGATGCCGATCTACGACAAGCCGATGGTCTACTACCCGCTGTCCACCCTGATGCTGGCGGGGATCCGCGAGGTGCTGGTGATCACCACGCCGCACGAGGCCGACCAGTTCCGCCGCCTGCTCGGCGACGGGTCGCGGCTGGGCATCGAGATCGACTATGCCGTCCAGCCCTCGCCCGACGGGCTGGCGCAGGCGTTCCTGATCGGCGAGGACCACCTCGCCGGTGCCGGCGCGGGTCTCGTCCTCGGTGACAACATCTTCTACGGCGCGGGGCTCGGCACCCGGCTGCGCCGCTTCCAGGACCTCGACGGCGCCGCCGTGTTCGGCTACCGCGTGGCCGACCCGTCGGCGTACGGCGTCGTGGAGTTCGACGACGACGGCCGTGCCGTCTCGCTGGAGGAGAAGCCCGAGAAGCCGCGCAGCCACTACGCCGTGCCGGGCCTGTACTTCTACGGTCCCGACGTGGTCGACCGCGCGAGGTCGCTGCGGCCGTCGGCCCGCGGGGAGCTCGAGATCACCGACCTGAACCGCCTCTACCTCCAGGAGCGCCGGCTGCAGGTGGAGGTGCTGCCACGTGGGTCGGCCTGGCTCGACACGGGGACCTTCGACGACCTCAACGACGCGAGCAACTTCGTGCGCGCGCTCGAGGCGCGGCAGGGCACCAAGGTCGGCGCGCCGGAGGAGGTGGCGTGGCGGATGGGCTACATCGACGACGGTCAGCTCGCCGACCTCGCGCAGGGCCTGCTCAAGAGCGGCTACGGGAGATACCTGCTCGAGCTGCTCGACGAGTCCTGACCAGCACGGTTCGGCTCCCACGAGCGGCCGGGACGCTGGGTTGTCCGCCCGACGCGGGAGCTGAGGGTTTCCGACCGCGATGGCCGCGGGGAGGCGTCGCCCCGAGTCGGTAGGGTCGGGCGGCATGAAGGTTCTCGTCACCGGCGGCGCCGGCTACCTCGGCTCCGTCACGTCGAAGGCGCTGGAGCAGGCCGGGCACACGCCGGTCGTCCTGGACTCCCTGCTCACCGGGCCTCGGCAGTACGTCGGCGACCGGATCTTCTACGAGGGCGACATCGCCGACCGCGCGCTGCTGCGCCGGGTGGTCGCCGAGCACCCGGACATCGAGGCGACCATCCACATGGCTGCCCGGATCGTGGTGCCCGAGTCGGTCGACCTGCCCTACGAGTACTACCGCGACAACGTGGCGAAGTCGCTGGAGATGTTCGACGAGCTGACCGCCCTGGGTCGCCCGCGCATCGTCTTCTCCTCCACCGCGTCGCTGTACGCGATGCAGCCCGACTTCGAGGTGACGGAGGAGGACCCGGTCGAGCCGACCTCGCCGTACGCCCGGACCAAGCGGATGATGGAGATGGTGCTGGAGGACATGAGCCGCGCCACCCCGCTCCGCGCGATCATCCTGCGCTACTTCAACCCCATCGGCGCCGACCCCGACCTGGAGACCGGCTACCACCTGCGGGACGCCACCCATGTCGTGCCGCTCATGGCGCAGGCGGCCCTCGGCTTCCGGGAGACGTTCACGATCACCGGCACCGACCACCCCACCCGCGACGGCACGGGCATCCGCGACTACATCCACGCCTGGGACCTCGCCCGCGCCCACGTGCGGGCCATCGAGGAGTTCGACAGCGTGGTCGCCAAGGTGGACGCGCCGTTCACCTACATCAACATCGGCGGTGGGGACGGCGTGACCGTCCGTGAGCTGCTCGCGGCGGTCGAGCGGGTGGTCGGCAAGCCGATCCCGGTCACCGAGGCCCCGCCCCGGCCCGGCGACGCCGCCGGCGCCTACGCCAACGCGGACAAGGCGGCCCAGCTGCTCGGCTGGAAGACCGAGCTGTCGTTGGACGAGGCGATCGCGTCGGCTCTCGCCTGGGGCGAGAAGCGGAAGTCGGTCCTGGGATACGAGTGACCCGCCGGGCGGCGGGCCGCGTCCTCGCCACCGTCGTCATCGGCCTCGTCGGCACCCTGCTCGCCACCGTGCTGGCCGGGTGCTCGGGCCTCGGGGACGCGCCCGGCTCCCCGCCGACCACCCGGGACACCGGCACCGATGCGTCGTCGACGCCGACCACCGGCACCGCGGCCACCCGACCGGCCGACCCGCGGGAACCGGGCCCGCTAGCGGGCCGGGTGGTGGTGCTCGACCCGGGCCACCAGCGCGGCAACGGCCGCTTCCCCGACCGGATCCGGCGCCCGGTGGACGCGGGCGGGCTCCGCAAGGAGTGCAACACGACCGGCACCTCGACCGACGACGGCTACCCGGAGTCGACGTTCGTGTGGGAGGTCGCGCAGCAGGCCGCGCGCCGGCTCCGCCGGCTCGGCGCCACCGTCGTGCTCACCCGCAGCTCCGACAGCCTCCGGCGCTGGGGGCCCTGCATCGACGAGCGGGGCCGCGCCGGCAACCCCGGCACGCCGGGCCCGACGGCCGACGTGAAGGTGAGCCTGCACGCCGACGGCGTGCGTGACCCCGGCGCCCGAGGCTTCCACGTCATCCGTCCGGGCGTACGACGCGGCTGGACCGACGACATCGCCGCCGACTCCGCCGAGCTGGCGCGCGCGCTGCGGGACGCCCTCGTCGACGCGGGCTTCGCGACCTCCACCTACCGAGGCCGGCGCGGGATCGACGTCCGCCGCGACCTGGGCACCCTCAACCTGTCCGACGTGCCCACGGTCCTCGCGGAGCTGGGCAACATGCGCGACCCCGGCGAGGCGGCGCTGATGCGCAGCGACGGGGGCCCGGCGCGGTACGCGCAGGCGGTCGTCGCGGGGATCCGGACGTATCTGTCGGCCTGACCCGGGTACGGGCAAGGCATGAAGCTCGACACCCTGCGACCGATCTACGAGCAGTCCGGCCCCTACGTCTCGCTGCACCTCGAGGTGAGCCGGGACAGCGAGAACGCCCAGCAGCAGCTCGACGCCCGGTGGACCAACGCCAAGCAGGAGCTGGAGCAGGCCGGTCTCTCCTCGGAGCTCCTGGCCGAGCTGGAGGAGCGGCTGAAGGAGCAGACCCACGTCGCCGGGACCGCGTGGCGGACCATCGTCGCGACCACGGAGTCGGTCGTGTTCGACGACGTCCGGGCAGGAGACTCGCACCGCCCCGAGACCGTGGAGGTCGGTCCGCTGCCCGACCTCAGCGGCTGGCTCAGCATGGCCGACGGTCAGTTCCCCTTCCTCGTGGTCCGGGCCGACCGGGTCGGCGCGGACGTGGACCTCTACCACGCGGCGAACTCGGCGGTGGAGCAGTCCCGCTCGGTCGACGGCGGCGAGCTGCACATCACGAAGGTGGCGGTCGGCGGCTGGGCCCACCGCCGGTTCCAGGAGCGTTCGGAGAACCAGTGGCGCGACAACGCCGCGCTGGCGGTGAAGGCCATCGAGCAGGCGATCACCGGGCGGGGCGTGCGGCTGATCGTGCTCGCCGGCGACGTGCGGGCGCGGGCCGACATCGCGGAGATGCTGGGCGACCGCGACGACGTCACGATCGTGCAGACCGAGGCCGGCGGCCGCGCCGCGGGCGCCTCGGAGGACGCGCTGTGGGAGGAGGTCCGCCGCGCGCTCGCCGACCTCGAGGCCCGTGAGGTCGACGACCTCGGTCAGCGGATCGCGCGCGGCGTCGCCGTCTCCGAGGGGGTCCTCACCGGCCCGGACCCGGTCGCCGACGCCTTCGTCAAGGGGGCGGTCGAGCGGCTGGTGCTCGACCTCGACGACGCCCACGCGGTCACCGTGGCAGCCGGCGACCACCCCGGCCTGGCGCTGCCGCCGTCGGCGATGGAGGCCGGTGAGCTGCCGGCCGACCAGGTGCTGGTCGCCGCCGCGGCGCTCACCGACGCGGAGGTGTCCGTGCTGCCGGCCGGGATGCCGCTTCCGCAGGACCTCGCGCTGTCCTCGGGCGTCGCCGCCCTGCTGCGCTGGGACGACCGCACGCCGGACCAGGCGACCGCCGAGGCGGCCGCCGCCGAGAACCGCGGCGATCAGGGGTGAACCGCGTGCCGCCCCCGGGGTGGCTTGGGGGCACGCCGGCGACGTGAGTGTCGCTCGATGTGCGGGCAGCGGTGCGGGCCGTACTTGAAGAAGCACCGGATCTTGCGGCGCAGGCGTCGGAAGCTCATGCGGAACTCCACGTGAGTTGGGGGAGCAAAGCCATCGGCCCGAGCCTGGAATCCGACGGTAGGTCACCGGCTTCGATGAGGGAACCCCAATTGCCTGAATCGGTCGGTGCGGCCCACCGGTAGGTTGGCTGCCATGGGGATCCGCTCCGCCCGGTGGGACGACTGGCTCCTCGACGGCCTCCTCTCCGCCAAGGACGACGCGGAGGCGAAGGTGAGTCTGGTCGTCCCCGCGCGCAACGAGGAGGCGACCGTCGGCGAGGTGGTCTCGCGGCTCCGCACGGCGCTGATGGAGACGGTCGACCTGGTCGACGAGATCGTCGTGATCGACAGCGACTCCGTGGACGCCACCTACGCCGCCGCCGAGTCGGCCGGGGCCCGGGTGCATCGCTCGGCGGAGATCCGGCCGGACCTCGGCAGCCACCCGGGCAAGGGTGAGGCGATGTGGAAGTCGCTGTTCGTGACCAGCGGCGACCTGCTGGTCTTCATCGACGCCGACCTGCGCGACTGGGACACCCACTTCGTCCCGGGGCTGCTGGGCCCGCTGCTGACCCGCCCGGAGGTGCAGCTGGTCAAGGGCTTCTACGAGCGGCCGGGTGTCGACGGGCCCCTGGAGGGTGGTCGGGTGACGGAGCTGGTGGCTCGCCCCCTCATCGCGCTGCTGTATCCCGAGCTCGCCGGCCTCGTGCAGCCGCTGGCCGGCGAGTGGGCCGTACGGCGCTCGTGGTTCACCTCGCTCTCGGTCCCCGTCGGCTACGCCGTCGAGCTCGCCGCGCTGGTCGACACGGTGCGGGCGCACGGGGCGGAGGCCGTCGCCCAGGTCGACCTCGGCGTCCGCGCGCACGGCCACCAGTCCCTGCTCGACCTCGGCGCGATGGGGACCCAGATCATGGCGGCGGCCCTGGCGCGCGCCGGGCTGACCACGACGGCCGAACCCGGGGCGGCGGTCATCCGGCAGTTCCTGCCCGGCCCCGAGCCGGCGGACCGGACGGTGCTGACCCTCGAACGGCCGCCGGCGCTCGGGCACCTGTGATGCTGAGGCTGGGACGGCACCGCTTCGCCGACGACGCGACCCTGATGATGGCGATCGTCAACCGCACCCCCGACTCGTTCTTCGACAGGGGCGCGACCTGGGCCGAGGAGGCCGCGTTCGAGCGGGTCGCCGAGGTCGTCGCGCAGGGTGCCGAGATCGTCGACATCGGCGGGATCAAGGCGGCGCCGGGCGTGGAGGTGTCGCCGGCGGAGGAGAAGGCCCGGGTGGTCGACCTCGTGGCCCGGGTGCGGTCGTCGTACCCCGACGTGGTCATCTCGGTCGACACGTGGCGGGCGGAGGTCGCGGCCGCGGTGTGTGCGGCGGGCGCCGACGTGCTCAACGACGCGTGGGGCGGCGCGGACCCCGAGCTGGTGGACGTTGCCGCCTCCGCGGGGGCTGCCGTCGTCTGCACCCACACCGGCGGGGCGACGCCGCGGACCCGCCCCTACCGCGTGGAGTACGACGACGTGGTGGCGGCCGCGATCGCCGACACGGTCGCCTACGCCGAGCGCGCCGTCGCGGCCGGAGTGGCGCCGGAGTCGGTGGTGATCGACCCGGCCCACGACTTCGGCAAGAACACCTTCCACTCCCTGGAGGTCACCCGCCGGCTCGGCGAGATGGTCGCGACGGGGTGGCCGGTGCTGGTGTCGCTCTCCAACAAGGACTTCGTGGGCGAGACGCTCGGGCTCGACGTCGGGCAGCGGCTGACCGGGACGCTCGCCGCGACCGCGGTGTGTGCGCTCGCGGGCGCGCGCATCTATCGGGTGCACCAGGTCGTCGAGACCCGGCAGACGGTGGACATGGTGTGGTCCATCGCCGGCCGCCGGCCGCCCCGGCGCGCGATCCGAGGGCTGCAGTGAGCGGCGCAGTGGGCACCGCGCTGGTCCCCGGGGTGCCGGCGCTGCTCCCCGAGCACGCGTCCATCGACGACCCGGTCGCGGCGCTCCGGGCCGCGTGCCTGGCGGCGGTCGGCGAGCTGGGCCCGCGGGTCCGGGTGGTGGCTGCGGGCCGTCCGGGGTCCCGGGTCGGTGCTGCCCTGGTCGCGGCCGTCGGTGCCGCGGTGGTCGATCGCGACGAGACCGGCGTGCTCGTGGTGGGCAACGGCTCCGCGCGACGCACGGAGCAGGCTCCCGGCCACCTCGACGAGCGTGCCGAGCACTTCGACGCCGGCCTGCGTGCGGCGCTGACCGGCGACCTGACCGCTCTCGGCCTGGTCGACGCCGGCCTAGCTCGGGAGCTGTGGGCCGACACCGACGCCCTGGTCCAGCTGCCGGCCGTGGTGCCGCCCGGCGCTCGGGCCGACGTGCGCTACGACGACGCCCCGTTCGGCGTGCAGTACTGGGTGATCCGCTGGGGCGGCCGGTGCTGAAGCCGTTCCGCCGGCCGCCGCTGTGGCTCGGCCTGTGGGTGGCGGCGGTCGCTGCGGTGGTCGTGGGCTCGCTGGTCTCGCCGCCGCCCACGCCGGACGTCCCCGACGGCGACAAGGGACTGCACCTGGTCGCCTACGTCGCCGTGGCGGTCGTGACGGTCCAGGTCTTCCGGCGGTGGGGCTGGCTGCTGTCGGCCGCGGCGTTCCTGGTGGTGCTCGGGGCGGGCCTGGAGGTCGCCCAGGGCACCCTGACCGAGGACCGGGTGCTGGACTGGCGCGACGCCGCCGCCAACGCCGCAGGGGTGGCGCTCGGGCTGGGCTCCGGGGCGCTCCCCGGGCGGGACACCCTGCTCGTCCTCGACCGCAGGTGGCGCCGCCCGTCCGAGGGGCGCGAGCGTGACCGGTCCTGACCCGTCGGGACCCGGCGGTGACCCGGCCGTGAACCGGCCCCGTCGTCGCCGGGCGGACCTGTCGCCGTACTCTTCGGGCCGTGACGGACGACCACCTGCTCATCGACCGCGACCGCCTGGCCCCCGGCGTCGTCGAGGTTACCTTCAACCGGCCCGAGCGGCGCAACGCCTTCACCCGGGCGATGTACGGCGCGCTGCGGGACCTCTGCGACGAGCTGGCCGGTGACCGGTCGGTCGGCGTGGTCGTGCTCCGGGGCGCGGGCGGCAAGGCGTTCGCGGCGGGCAACGAGATCAGCGACTTCCTCGAGGCCGACGCCGTGGCCTACGAGAACTGGATCCGGGAGCTGCTCGAGAAGCTGTGGGCGCTGCCCCAGGTGACCATCGCAGCGGTCGACGGCGTCTGCGTCGGAGGCGGCCTGGCCGTCGCCACGCACTGCGACCTGCGGGTCGCGACGGCCGGCTCCCGCTTCGGCTACCCGATCGCGCGCACGCTCGGCAACGCCCTGTCGGCCTCGATCGTCTACCGCTGCGTCGCCACCTTCGGCGAGCCGCTGACCCGGGAGATGCTGCTGGCGTCGCGGCTGGTCACCGCCGACCGCGCCCACAACGTCGGCGCGCTGGTCGCCTCGGTCGCCGACGCGGCGGCGCTGGATGCGGAGGTCGCCGGCCTGGTCGAGGGCATCGGCCAGGCGTCGCGGGTGACGCTCGAGGTCACCAAGCAGCAGCTGCTCACCCGGGCGCGGGCGGCCGAGGCCTCCCCCGAGGGGGAGGAGGAGCTGCTGCGCGAGGTCTACACCGGCGCCGACTTCGCCGAGGGCGTCCGCGCCTTCCTGGCCAAGGAGAAGCCGGCCTTCCGTCGCGGCTGACCGGCCGGGCGAGCCCGTCCGGACCAATCGGCCCCGTCGGGTCAGCGCGCCGCTCCGCGCAGCATCTTGTTGCCGGTCGTCGACATGGTGTCGAGGAACCGGATGCTCCGGGGACGGGCGGCGGGCGGCAGGTCGCTGCAGGCGGCGCGCGCGGCCATCTCGACCGTCTCCGCGTCGTGGCCCGGCTCGAGCACGATCTCGATGCCGACGACGCTGCCGGTCATCGGGTTGGGCCGGCCGTAGGCGCGCACCAGGCTCACGCCCGGCACCCGGCTGACCCGCTCCTCCACGGGGATGGGGTGCACCTTGATGCCGCCGACGTTGATGACGTCGGTCTTCCGCCCGCGGAACTCGACGCGGTCGCTGACCACCTCGACGAGGTCGCCGGTGGCGCGCCAGGCGCCGTCCTCGACCCGCTCCTCGCCGTGGTAGCCCAGCATGCTGGCCTTGGAGCGCACCCACAGCTCGCCGTCGACGATCTTGAACTCCACGTCGCCGCCCGGCTCGAGCATCGACAGCGGCAGCCCGGGCAGCCCGTCGCGCACCGTGACGTTCTGGCCGAACTCGGTAGCGCCGTAGATCTGCGAGATGTTGGCGTCGGGGAACCGTGCCTTGAGCCGCTCCAGCAGGGCGCCCGGCACGGCCTCGCCACCGAGGGTGACCTGCCGCAGGCCGGGCACCCCGCCGCCGTCGGCTGCCATCTCGGCGAGGACGAAGCGCCAGAACGTCGGCGTCCCGCTCGCGTGGGTGACGCCGTCGTCGCGGATGGCGTCGAGCGCGTCCCGCGGCTGGAACGAGCGGGCCGCCACCAACGTGGCGTGCGCGGCGAGCACGTGGATCAGGATCTGCAGGCCGCCGAACTGGTTGAGCCCGTAGGCCAGCAGCCACCGCTGGTCGGGGGCCGGCTTGATCCGGCGCACGGCGCGGAGCAGGCGCTCCCACTCGTGCCGCACACCCCGCGGGAAGCCGCTGGTGCCGGTCGTCATGACCATGATCGGCCGGGACTCCGGCACCGGCGGCAGGTCCTGCGGCGCGGTCTCGAGCAGCTCACGCGGGGGGATGGTCGGCGACCGGAGCGCACCACGGTCGGTGACGACCACCTCGTGCCCGAAGCGCTCCACCATCTCGTCCACCGCCTCGTCGGTGGCGGCGAGCGGGTAGACGCACGCCTCGACGCCCACGCGCGAGCAGGCGGCGAGCACGGCCAGCACCTCGGCGGGCTCGGGCGAGAGCACGGCGATCCGGCGCAGGCCGCGGTCGAGCAGCGCGGTCGCCACCGCGTGCGCGCCCGTGCGGAGCTCGTCGTACGTCGTCGCCCGAGCAGCGCTGGCGACGGCCACCTCGCCGCCGCGGGCGGCCGCCGCGGCCTCGAGGAGCTCGATCACGAAGCGGCTGGGGCGTAGAAGTCGACGACCTCCGCGAGCGTGCCCGGCTCCTGACCGGCCGTGAACGGGTCGCGGCCGAGGGCGTCCTCGAGCATCGCCGACAGCTCGGCGATCTGCAGCGAGTCCAGGCCGAGGCCGTCGCCGTAGATCGAGGTGTCGAGGTCGGTGTTCTCGTCCAGGTTCTGCACCCGCAGGAACTTGCGCACCGTCTGCACCACGAGGTCGGAATCGGTCACCGGTTTCTCCTTCTAGCTTCGCGCCGGGCGGGTTGCCCGGCCGACGTCCTCGGTTGGGTTGATGGGGGTCGCCGCCCGGGCCGGGGTCGGGCCGGGGGCGTGGCTCACGGTCGGCGGGCGGCGAACAGCCCGTAGCCGAGGGTGCCCTCGCGCCAGAGGCCGTCGAGGACCCGGCTCCCCTCGCGGAACTCCTCGAGACCCTGCTGGCCGAGTGCCTCGGTGGCGAGGTCGGCGTAGCGGTCGGCGTTGGCCAGCCACCGGTCGAAGGTCGGCAGGGTGGCGGCGGTGAGGTCCTCCCGGACGTCGACCTCGAGGCCGTTGCCCTCGGCGAGCGCGACGTACTCGTCCATGGAGTCCATCCGGGCGTTGCCGAACGCGGCGCGGAGCACGGCGAACTCGGCCGTCCTGGTGCGCAGCTCCTCGAACGGGATGGTCCGCATCCGCATCACGTCGCACAGCACCATCCGGCCGCCCGGGCGCAGCACCCGGGCGCACTCGGCGACGAGCGCGTCGCGGGCGGGCATCAGGTGCGACGACTCGAGGACCCAGACCCGGTCGAACGACCGGTCGGGGAGGCCGTTGGCGGTGCCGTCGCGGAGCTCGAAGGTGACGCGGTCGGAGAGCCCGCGCTCGGCGGCGCGGCGGGTCGCCTGCTCGACCCCGACCTCGCTGGTGGTGATGCCCACGACCTCGACGCCGAACTCCTCGGCGAGGTGACAGGCCGGGGCGCCGGTGCCGCAGCCGACGTCGAGGACGCGCAGCCCGGGCTCGAGCCGGGCGCCGTCGACCATCCGGTTCGTCAGGGCGGCGGTGGCGGTCGCCAGGTCCTCGTCACCACGGTCGAAGACGCCGTAGTGCAGTTCGTTGCCGAGCAGGTGGTTCCAGGCCTCGGTCACGCGGTCGTAGTGCGCAGCGGGGGCGAAGTCAGGCATCGGGGAGCTCTCCTGTCGGGCCGCGGTGGGGTGCACGGCCGGCAGAGGGGAGTGTGCCACCAACCACCGCCGGATGCGTGCGTTCTGCGAAGTCGAGTCGTGGATTCAGCGAAGTCCCGAGGCGAGCGCGGCGACCTGGTCGCCCGCAGGCTGGTAGCCGGGGAAGTAGGCGCATACGCGGTCGGCCTCGTCGGCGAAGCGCTTCCGGATCTCGGCGGCGCACTCCTCGGGCGTGCCGACCACCGCGACGGTCGCCATCAGCTCGTCGCTGACCAGGCCGAACATGGCGGCGAGGTCGCCCTCCTTCGAGAGCCGGTTGAGCTCGGGCTGCAGCTGGCCCCAGCCCTCGACGTCGAGCACCGGCCGGTAGGCGGGCGTGGAGCCGTAGAAGGCGAGCAGGCCGCGCACCCCGGCCGTCGCGGCCGCCATCTCCTCCTCGGTCCGGCCCATCGCGACGATCGCCTGCGGCAGCACCCGGAAGTCGCGGCGTGACCGGCCGGAGCGCTGCAGACCCTCGGCCACCGCCGGCAGGGTGCGCTCGCGGAAGTGCCGGTGGCTGTGGAAGGGCATCACCAGCAGCCCGTCGGCCACCTCGGCCGCGGTGCGCGTCATCACCGGCCCCAGGGCTCCGAGGAGCACCGGCGGGCTGCCGTGCGGGTTGGGGCCGGGGACGAACGTCGGGGGCATCAGGGTGTGCGTCGTGTGCTCGCCCCGGAACTCCAGGCGGGTCCCGTCCTGCCAGGAGGCCAGGATGGCCTTGACCGCCAGCACCACCTCCCGCATCCGCGCCGCCGGGGGCGACCAGCGGGCGCCGTACCGCTTCTCGATGTGGGGGCGGATCTGCGAGCCGAGCCCGAGCCGGAACCGGCCGCCGGACATCAGCTGCAGGTCCCAGGCCGTGTGGGCCAGGTGCATGGGTGAGCGGGGCATCGCGATCGCGACGTTGGTCATCAGGTCGGTCCGGACGTGGCCGGCGACCGCGGCCAGCGGGAGGAAGACGTCGTGCGGCCCCTCGAACGTGAACAGCCCGTCGGCGCCGGCCTCGGTGAGCTCCCGCGCCCGCGCGAGGGCCTGGTCGGGGCGTCCGTCGAGCTGGAGGTCGAGCAGCATGCCGACATCATGGCGCAGCGAGGCGTCCCCTCGCGGCCGCGGTCAGGCGCTGGCCCGCTCCACCATCGTCGGCGGGAAGATCACCCGGATCGCCTGCGGCGCGCGGCCGTCCTCGATCTGCTCCAGCAGCATCCGGGTCGCCTGCTCGGCCATGTCGCCGATCGGCTGCCGGACCGTGGTGAGCGGGGGGCTCGTGCGGTCGGCGACGCCCAGGTCGTCGTAGCCGACCACGGCGACGTCCTGCGGCACCCGCCTGCCGAGCTCGGCCAGCACGCGGAGGGCGCCGGCGGCCATCAGGTCCGAGGCGACGAACAGGCCGTCCAGGTCGGGCACGCGGTCGAGCAGGGTGCGCAGCGCGGCGGCGCCACCGGACTCGGTGAAGTCGCCCACCTCGACGGCATCGTCGGGCATCCCCGCCTCCCGGAGCGCGGTCCGCCAGCCCTCCAGCCGGTCCACCCCCGCGGCCATGTCGGCGGGCCCGGCGACCGTGCCGATCCGTCGGCAGCCCCGGTCGACGAGGCGGCCGGTGGCGAGCCGCGCACCGGCAGCGTTGTCGGTGTCGACGTAGGGCACCTTGTCGGCACCGGTCCACGGCCGGCCGACGAACGCGCACGGCAGCCCGAGCGCGGCGAGGTGCTCGGCGAGCCGGTCGCCGGAGTGGTGGGAGACCACGATCGCCCCGTCGATGTGCCGCTTGCGCAGGTAGCGCAGCACCCGGCGCTCCTCGTCGCCCTGCCGGGCCAGCAGCAGCACCAGCTGGAGGTCGCGCGCCGCCAGCACCCGGTTGACGCTGCGGAGGGTGTGGACGAAGAACGGGTCGGAGAAGACCCGCTCGTCGGGCTCGGGCACCACCACGGCGACCGAGTCGGTGCGACGCGTGACCAGGCTGCGGGCCGCCGGGTTGGGCGCGTAGCCGAGCGACTCGACGGCGGCCGCGACGGCGGCCTGCGCGGCCGGGGACACCCGGTTGCCGCCGTTGATCGCGCGGGAGGCGGTGGCGCGGGAGACCCCGGCCAGGCGCGCCACCTCGTCCAGAGTGGGGGCCTGACCCGGGCCGGCGTCACCGGGGGGCTGGCTCACCCGCGGCACGCTATCGCCCCGTCTCCACCGCGACGCCGGGAAGCCGACCGGTCCGCGTCACCTGGGCGTACCAGCGGGCGCTCGCCTTGGGCGTCCGCTGCTGCGTGGCGTAGTCGACGTGCACGATGCCGAAACGCTGGTCGTAGCCGTAGGCCCACTCGAAGTTGTCGAGCAGCGACCACGCGAAGTAGCCCCGTACGTCGACGCCGTCCTGCATCGCGGCGTGCACCGCACGCAGGTGCTGGTCGAGGTAGGCCAGTCGCTCGGGGTCCTCCACGGAGCCGTCGGCACCCACCACGTCGGGATAGGCGGCGCCGTTCTCGGTGACGTAGATGGGCGGCGCGTCGTAGTCGTCCCGCAGCCGCCGCAGCAGCCGGGTCAGGCCCTCCGGCTGCACCTCCCAGCCGATCCCGGTCACCGGCAGGCCGCGCCGCGGGAAGCAGATGTCGTCGCCCCCCGGGAACGGCGAGACGGTCGGCCGGGACGGGTGCTGGACCTCCGAGCCGAGCAGCTCCTCGGCCGGGTGGGACCGGCCGGACGCTGCGTCACCGTGGTAGTAGTTCACGCCCAGCACGTCCAGCGGTGTGCTGATCACCGCGAGGTCGCCCTCCTGCACCACGGCCTCCCAGGGCCGCCCCTGCCAGGACATGTCCGCGGTGCGCGCGGCCAGCCGGGCGTCGTACGCACCGCGGAGGAGGGGGTCGAGGAACACCTTGTTCCAGAGCAGGTCCACCCGCTCGCCGGCGTCGACGTCGGCCGGCTCGGCCGGGTCGAACGGCTCGGCGACCGTCAGGTTGAGGGTGATGCCGAGCGAGAGGCCGGCCGGCCCGGCGCTCGCGCGGAGCGCGTCCACGGCCAGCCCGTGCCCCAGCATCAGGTGGTGCGCGGCCACTAGTCCGGCGACGCCCTCCTGCCGCCCGGGGGCGTGCTGCCCGCCGGTGTAGCCGAGGAAGGCCGAGCACCACGGCTCGTTGAGGGTGGTCCAGTGGTGGACCCGGTCGCCGAGGGCGTCGTGCACGGTCGTGGCGTAGTCGCGGAACCGCTCGGCCGTGTCGCGCTCGAGCCAGCCGCCCCGGTCCTCCAGGGCCTGGGGGAGGTCCCAGTGGTAGAGCGTCACCCAGGGGGTGATGCCGTTGTCGAGGAGCTCGTCGACGAGCCGGGCGTAGAAGTCGAGGCCCTTCTGGTTGGGCGCGCCGCCGTCGGGGCGCACGCGCGGCCAGGCGACGGAGAAGCGGTAGGAGCCCAGGCCGAGCTCGCGCATCAGCGCGACGTCCTCGGGCACCCGGTGGTAGTGGTCGCAGGCCACGTCGCCGGTGTCGCCGTTGAGGATCGCGCCCGGCACCCGGCTGAAGGTGTCCCAGATCGAGGGCGTGCGGCCGTCGTCGTCCGCGGCTCCCTCGATCTGGTAGGCCGCGGTGGCCGCTCCCCAGAGGAACCCCTCCGGGAACTGGACGGACTGGTCGTGGGTCATCCCTTCACTGCTCCTTGCATGATGCCGGCGACCAGCTGTCGCCCGGCGAGGACGAAGAGCAGCAGCAACGGGATCGTCGCCATGCCCGTGCCGGCGAGAACCAGCGCGTAGTCGGTGGTCTGTCCCTGACCGGTGAGCGCCAGGCGGTCGAGGGCGATCTGCAGGGTCTCGGTGCGCTGCAGCGCGACGAGCGGCCACATGTAGTCGGTCCACACCTGCATGAACGTGAAGAGGAAGAGGATGGCCATCGCCGGGCGCGCCGCGGGCACCGCCACGGTCCAGAAGGTGCGCAGCATCGTGCAGCCGTCCATCCGTGCCGCCTCGATCAGCTCGTCGGGTACGGCGTCGAGGAGGTACTGCCGCATGAAGAACACGCCGAACGCGGTCACCAGCGTCGGCAGCGCCACCGCGACGAGGGTGTCGAGCAGGTTGTAGTCGCGCATCAGGATGAACAGGGGCACGATCGCCAGCTGCGTCGGCACCGCCATCGTGAGCACGACGAAGCCCATCAGGGCGTTGCTGCCGCGGAAGCGCAGCTTGGCGAAGGAGTAGCCCGCGAGCGTGGAGAAGAACACCACCGACGTCGCGCACGCCGTGGACACCAGCACGCTGTTGAGGAGCGCCTGCCAGAAGTCGACGGTGTGGAGCACCCGGCGGGCGTTCTCGATGAAGTGACCGCCCGGGAGGATGGGCGGCGGGAAGTCGCCCGCCGCTCCCTTGGTGTGGGAGCCGATGACGAAGGACCAGTAGAGCGGCAGCGCCGAGCCGACCACGAAGCCGGCGAGCAGGCCGTAGACGACGAAGCCCGGACGGCGGTTCATCGCGAGGCCTCCGCGAGGTCGTGCCGGAGGGTCCGGCGGGGGAGGAGCTCCGGGGCTGCGTTCATGCCGCGCTCCTCCGGGTGGCCCAGCGGGTGATCACGAAGTTCAGCACCGCGATCGTGAGGATCACCAGGAAGAGGATCCAGGCCGCCGCGGACGCGCGGCCGTAGAACTGGTCCTCGATGCCCTTGACGTAGATGTAGAGCGTCGAGGTCATGTACTGGTGGTCCGGGCCGCCCTCGCGGTTGGGGGTGTTGTCGAACAGTCGCGGCTCGGTGAAGATCTGGAGCCCGCCGATGGTGCTGGTGATGACGACGAAGATCATCGTCGGCCGGATCAGCGGCAGGGTCACGGCGAAGAACTGGCGGATGCGCCCCGCGCCGTCGAGCGCGGCGGCCTCGTAGAGGTCGCGCGGCACCGCCTGCATCGCGGCGAGGAAGATCAGCGCGTTGTAGCCGGTCCAGCGCCAGTTGACCATCCCGGCGATGGCGAAGTGGCTCCACCACCGGTCGACGTGCCAGCGCACCGGCTCGAGGCCGATCCGCTCGAGGATGCCGTTGACGACGCCGTACTGGTCGGCGAAGAGGCTGCCGAAGATCAGCACCGCGGCGGCGGGCGCCACGACGAACGGCAGCAGCACGCTCATCCGCCAGAGCGCGCTGGCCCGCAGCCGCCGGTCGAGGAGGGCGGCGACCGCGACGGCGAGCACGACCTGGGGCACCGAGGACATCAGGAAGATGGAGAAGGTGTTGACCAGCGACTTCTGGAACACCGGGTCGGTCAGCACGAACCGGTAGTTCTCCAGGCCCACGAACTCGCCCCGCACGTAGTAGGCGCGGTTCCAGTCGAACAGGGACAGGTAGCCGGTGTAGAGCAGCGGGTAGAGCCCCACCAGTGCGAAGAGCACGAAGAACGGCGAGACGTAGAGGTAGGGCGAGAGCCTCAGGTCCCAGCGGGACCTGCGCTGGCGGCGGACGAGTCGGGCGCGGTCGCGCCCCTCGGCCGTACGGCGGGGTGCGGGCGCGCCGTCCGCCGGAGGCTCCGCGGTGGCGGTGCCTCCGGCGGCGCGGTGCTGGGTGCTCATGGGTGGAGTCGGATCCCTTGTCGCAGTGGTCTGGTCGGTCCCGGGGTCAGCCGGACGTCACTGCAGCGACTCGACCTCGGAGAGGAACGTCTCCCACGACTTGTCGGGGTCGGTGCCCTGGTCCACCCGGTTGATGGCGTCCTGGAACTTCCCGAGGATGTCGGAGTAGAGCGGTCCGTGGTAGGGCTGCACCTCGATCGCCTCGGCCCGGTTGGAGAAGATCTCGCCGGCCGGCGCGTTGTTGAAGTACTCGTCACGGGTCTCCAGCAGCGCGGGATCCTCCAGGGCCTCGACCTGCGAGGGGAAGTTGCCCAGGGACTTGAAGATCTTCAGCTGCTGCTCGGGCGCGGTGATCCAGGTGATGAACTCCAGCGCCTCCGCCTGGTGCGGCGAGGACTTCGGGATGGCCAGGTAGGAGCCGCCCCAGTTGCCGCCGCCGCCCGGGAAGACGTCGGCGATGTCCCACACGACGCCCTTCGGGGCCGGGTCGCCGGTGTTGTCGCGGATGTTGCTGCGCATCCAGCCCGGGCACGGGATCGTGGCGAAGCCGTCGTTCTTGAAGCCGGCCGTCCAGTCGTCGCTCCACTGCGCCGCCTGGGTCGACAGCTTCGCGGAGTTGGCGCTCACGGTCTCGTAGACCTCGCGGAGCTCCTCGTTGTCGACGTCGACGGTGTTGTCGGCCCGCTCGAAGGGGTGCTCCACCTGGTTGAGCATCGCCTGGGCGATGGAGCCGCTGGCGTCGTACCACTTGCTGCCGGGGACCTCGGCGACGAACCGCTCACCGAGCGCGAAGTAGTCGTCCCAGGTGGTCATCAGCTCGGCGACCTCCTCGCGGTCGGTGGGCAGACCGGCCTTCTCGAAGAGGTCGGCGCGGTAGCAGATCGCCTCGGGGCCGGCGTCGGTCGCGTAGCCGACCAGCTCGCCGTCGGGCGTGGTCGCGGCCTCGACCTTGAAGTCGAGCCAGCGGCCCTCGACCTCGTCCTGGGAGAGGTCGACCCACCGCTCGGGTGCGGCCACGAGGGCGGGGATGAAGTCGCCCTCGACGGCGACGACGTCGGGAAGGCCCTCGTTGGCCTGCAGCAAGGTGTTGAGCTCGTTCTTCCAGTCGTCCCAGAGCGAGACCTTGGTCTGCTCGACCTGGATGTCGGGGTTCTCGGCGTTCCACTCCTCGATGAGGGCGTCGTAGCCGAACTCGCCGAAGGTGGTGATGGTGAGGGTCTCGCCCTCGCCGAGCTTCTTCTGCTCCGCCGACTCGGTGGGGTCGTCGGAGCCGCCGCAGGCGGCGGTCAGCCCGAGCACGAGGGTGGTGACCGCGCCGGCGGCGAGGTAGCGGGTGGTCCGGCGGAGGCCGGCGGTGGTGGGGGGGGGGGGGGGGGGGGGGGGGGGGGGGGGGGGGGGGGGGGGGGGGGGGGGGGGGGGGGGGGGGGGGGGGGGGGGGGGGGACCGCTGCAGCGGTCCGCGGCGGGTGTGGTGCACGGTGGGGCTCCTCGGTGACGCGGTGAGGGTGGAGGGGTGTGTTGAGGGTGTGACTGAGGATGCAGCGTGAGAGCGCTTCCATCCGTCGTGGCTCGCACACCATGACATGGGTCACATCAGGCGGTCAAGGGTGGCTGGCGCAGGCGCGTTGAGGCGGCTCGGAATGTGGAAGCGCTTCCAGTAGACGGCAGGCGGACGGTGGCCTACTGTGAGCGGCGTCACCGGCCGGACCCTGGCCGCGGAGAGGAGCGATCATGGCGCAGGTGCGGTTCGAGAAGGCGTCGCACGTCTACCCCGGAGCCGATCGTCCGGCGGTCGACGAGCTCGACCTGACCATCGAAGACGGCGAGTTCATGGTGCTCGTCGGGCCGTCCGGATGTGGCAAGTCGACGTCGCTGCGGATGCTGGCGGGGTTGGAGGACATCACGTCCGGCTCGGTGTGGATCGGTGACCAGGAGGTCACCGACGTCGCGCCGAAGGACCGCGACATCGCCATGGTCTTTCAGAACTACGCGCTCTACCCCCACCTGACGGTGGCCGACAACATGGGCTTCGCGCTGCGGATCGCGGGTGTGCCCAAGGCCGAGCGGCGCGAGCGGGTGCGAGCGGCCGCCGAGCTGCTCGACCTGACCGAGATGCTCGATCGCAAGCCGAAGGCGCTCTCCGGCGGCCAGCGCCAGCGGGTCGCGATGGGCCGGGCCATCGTGCGGCAGCCGCAGGTCTTCTGCATGGACGAGCCGCTGTCCAACCTCGACGCCAAGCTCCGGGTCTCCACCCGCACCCAGATCGCCGCCCTCCAGCGCCGGCTCGGCGTCACCACCGTCTACGTCACCCACGACCAGGTGGAGGCGATGACGATGGGCGACCGGGTCGCCGTCCTCAAGGACGGGCTGCTCCAGCAGGTCGACACGCCGCTGGCGCTCTACGACCGCCCGGCCAACGTCTTCGTGGCCGGTTTCATCGGCTCACCGGCGATGAACCTGCTCACCGGCTCGACCGCCGGCGACGGCGCGGCCCTCGTCGACGGGGTGGAGATCCCCCTGCCGCGGTCGGTGGCGGCGGCCTCGTCCGGCGAGGTCACGCTCGGCATCCGGCCCGAGTCGTGGCGGCTCGCCGGCCCCGACGAGGCCGGCTACCCGGTCACGGTGCAGGTCGTGGAGGAGCTGGGTGCCGACGCCTACCTCTACGCGACCCCCGCCAGCTTCTCCATCGCCGACCGCCCCGCCGGCGAGATGGTGCCCCAGGTCGTCGCCAGGGTGGACGGCCGCACCGGCCTCCACCGCGGCCAGGAGGTCCGCCTCGTCGCCGACCCCGCCGCCGTACACGTCTTCGACACCGGCAGCGGGCTTCGGTTGAACTGACGCACCAACAGAGTTTGTAGCGAATCGGCGCTGCGGAGCGCGAAAACCGTTGAGGCGCGGCGGTTGCCGCGCCACGCCTGTGGAGGAGCTCGGCGGCCGCGGCCCAGGCGGCCCGATCCTGGGGCGATGCAGCTCCATCTCACCCGGGCCGGAGTGGTGACGCCCGTGGCCGTCGACCCCCTCGGCGTCGCCGGCCCCACCCCGGGACGGGCGCGCGGCCCGGGCTGGCGCACCACCTCGCCCGGGCGCTTCGTCCCGGCCGGCGTCGAGCGGACCACTGAGCAGCGGATCGTCGAGGCGGTCGCCGGCGCGCCGGACGGCTCGGCCGCCACCGGGTGGGCGGCCCTCCACTGGCAGGGAGCCCGGTGGTTCGGTGGCCGGGCGGCGGACGACACACCACTGCCGGTGCCGGTGTCCCTGGGCGATGCGGCTTCCCGGGTCCGCCGCGCAGGCGTGCACTACAGCCACGACTGGCTCTTCGACGACGACGTGGTCGAGGTCGACGGCCTGCCCATCACCCGCCCGGCGCGGTCGGTCTCCTGGGCCGCCCGCCGCGCCCGGGGGCTCGAGGAGGCGGTGCAGGTGGTCGACATGGCGCTGGCGGCCGACCTCGTCGATCTTGCTGCGCTGATGAGGTACGCCGAGCGCCTCGGTCCCCGTCAGCACACGCGTCGGCTCCGTTCGGC
This sequence comes from Nocardioides proteolyticus, assembly GCF_051280635.3. NCBI lineage: Bacteria > Bacillati > Actinomycetota > Actinomycetes > Propionibacteriales > Nocardioidaceae > Nocardioides > Nocardioides proteolyticus. The sequence continues at coordinate 67,502 of NZ_JBNBPO030000016.1, forward strand.
GCTTGCGCTCGCCGACGAGAACGCCTGGTCGCCGATGGAGGTCACCATGCGCCTGCGCTGGCTCGCGCGGACCGGACGGCGCCCACTGTGCAACGCGCCGGTGTTCGACCTCGACGGCAACCACCTGCTGACGCCGGACCTGCTCGACCCGGAGGCCGGCGTCGCCGGGGAGTACGACGGCGTGGTGCACGACGAGGTCCGGGTGCGCCGTCGCGACCTCGACCGCGAGGAGCTGTGCCGCGAGCTGGGCCTGGAGACCGTCGCGATGATCTCCACCGACCTCCGGGACGGGCACTCCTTCGAGCGTCGCCTGGACGCGGCCTACCGCCGGGCGGCGGCGCGAGGGGCGGGTCCCGCACCGGGTCCCGCACCGGGTCCCGCGCCGGGTCGGACACCGGGTCGGACGCCGGGCGGGCGTCGTACGAGGTGGACCCTGGCCCGTCCCGACGGCTGGCCCGACACCTCCACCGTCGCCGCCCGTCGCGCCCTGACTCCGGAGCAACGGGCTCGCTGGCTCTCCCGCTGACGCGCGCCCCAACAGTTCTCGTCGTCGATCCGCGGAGAAGGCGACAGATTCTGTTGGGGCGCCGGCTCAGCGGCGAGCGTCCGCCACGGCAGCAGCCCCGGCGGCCAGGCAGACGCCCGCCAGGGTGAGGGCCGTCGCGCGGAAGGCGGCCGCGTCGCCGCCGTACAGCTGCAGGAGCGCGACGCTGACGGCGGAGCCGACGGAGAACCCGAGGTAGCGCAGGAGCTGGTTGAAGGACAGGGCGCTGCCCGTCTCTGCGTGCGGCACGTGGGGCACGACCAGCATGGCGAGGGACGAGAAGGTGAACCCGCTGCCCAGACCGCCGACCGCCATCGCGAGCAGCGCCTGCCACAGCCGGTCGTGGCTCACAGCGAGCAGCACCAGCGACGAGGCGAACACCGCACATCCCAGCGGCAGCAGCACCTGGCCACCGAACCGGCGCGCGACCCGCAGCGCCACTCGGCTGCCGGAGACGCTCATCAGCGAGTAGGGCACGAGCACCAGACCCGCGGCGGTCACCCCTGCCCCGAGTCCCCACCCGTCGCTGCCGTCGGCGCGCACGAGGAGCACCACGATGGTGAGCAGGCCGTACATGCCGACGCCGAGCGCGAAGGCCACGACGTGCGGACCCAGCAAGCCGCGACGGCCGGCGAGCCGGAGGTCGACGAGCGGGTGGCCGCCGCTCCGGCTGACCGCTCCGGTCCGCCCGATCCAGCCCCCGAGCAGGGTGAGGCCGCCGCCCGCCGTGAGGAGCACCGGTGCCGACCTCCAGCCCCAGCTCTCACCCTGGCTGACCGCGAGCAGCACGGCGGCCATGCCGCTCGAGACCAGGGCGACGCTGGCCAGGTCGACGGGCTGTGGCTCGCCGTCGGCGTCGCGCGGCAGGTGCCGGACGGCGAGTGCGATGGTCGCCGCGACGAGCACTGCACAGAACCAGAACGCACCGGCAATCCCGAGCTGCTCGGCGACCACCGCGGTCAGCGGATAGCCCAGGCCCGCGCCGGCGACCGTCGCGACCGACAGCAGCGAGAGCCGGGACGCCAGCCGGGCGCCGGTCCAGGAGTCCCGGGCCACCGCGAGCGCGACGGGCGCCACGGCGAGCCCGGCACCCTGCAAGGCACGGCCGGCGATCATCGGCCCGATGCCCAGCGGCAGGGCGGACACCACCGTCCCCAGGAGTACGACGCCCAGCGAGCCGATCACGACCGGCCGGCGCGCTCGACCGGACGCCCACCGGCCGAGCACCGGCGTCGCCGCGGCCGCCGAGATCAGGGTGGCAGTGAGCAGCCACTGGGCGGTGCTGATCGGGATGTCGTGGGCGGCCGCGATGCTCGGGACGAGCGGGGCGCCGAGGCTGCTGACGACCGCGGCGACGATGGCGATCGCGGCGAGGGTGGCGAACAGCCCGTTGGCGGGGCGCTCGGTCCCGGGCACGGTCGCGTCCTCCTCCTGTGGCCGCGGGCGCGGAGGCGGCTGCCGCGGCGCCCCGGCCGGCCCGACTGGAAGGCCGGCGGTGGCCGGCTCGACAGCCGCTCAGCGACGGTCGCCCTGGGTCTACTTGTTCGCCTTGCGGGCCCGGCTGGCCATCTTCGCGCGCTCGTTGGCGTCGAGGTTGACCTTCCGGATGCGCACGGTCTCCGGCGTGATCTCCACGCACTCGTCCTCGCGGCAGAACTCCAGGCACTGCTCGAGCGACAGCTTCTTCGGCGGGATCAGCTTCTCGAAGTTGTCGGAGGTGGCGGACCGGATGTTGGTCTGCTGCTTCTCCTTGGTGATGTTGACGTCCATGTCGTCGGCGCGGGAGTTCTCGCCGACGATCATGCCCTCGTAGACCTCGGTGCCGGGCTCGACGAACAGCACGCCGCGCTCCTGCAGCGACGTCATCGCGTAGGCGGTGGCGGCGCCGGCGCGGTCGGCGACCAGCGAGCCGGACTGGCGGGAGCGGATCTCGCCGGCCCAGGGGAAGTAGCCCTCGGAGATCGAGTGCGCGATGCCGGTGCCGCGCGTCTCGGTGAGGAAGTCGGTGCGGAAGCCGATCAGGCCACGGGCCGGGACGATGAACTCCATCCGCACCCAGCCGGTGCCGTGGTTGGTCATGCCCTCCATCCGGCCCTTGCGGTTGGCGAGAAGCTCGGTGATGGTGCCGAGGAACTCCTCGGGCGCGTCGATGGTCAGCCGCTCGAACGGCTCGTGCAGCTTGCCGTCGATCTCGCGGGTGACCACCTGCGGCTTGCCGACGGTCAGCTCGTAGCCCTCACGGCGCATCTGCTCGACGAGGATCGCCAGCGCGAGCTCCCCGCGGCCCTGCACCTCCCAGGCGTCGGGGCGCTCGGTCGGGAGGACGCGCAGCGACACGTTGCCGATCAGCTCGGCGTCGAGACGGTCCTTGACCAGTCGCGCGGTGACCTTGTGGCCCTTGCCGCCCTTGCCGACCAGCGGGCTGGTGTTGGTGCCGATCGTCATCGAGATCGCCGGCTCGTCCACGTGGATCAGCGGCAGGGCGACCGGGTTCTCCGGGTCGGCCAGCGTCTCGCCGATGGTGATGTCGGGGATGCCGGCCACCGCCACGATGTCGCCGGGGCCGGCCTTCTCGCCCGGCTTGCGCTCCAGGCCCTCGGTGATCAGCAGCTCGGTGATCTTGACGTTCTTGACGGCGCCGTCGCGCTGGATCCAGGCGACCTGCTGGCCCTTCTTCAGCGTGCCCTGCTTGACCCGCAGCAGCGCGAGCCGACCCAGGAACGGCGAGGCGTCGAGGTTGGTGACGTGGGCCTGCAGCGGCGCGCCCTCGTCGTACTCGGGCGCGGGGATGGTCTCGAGGATGGTGCGGAAGAGCGGCTCCAGGTCGCTGCCCTCGGGCAGCGTGCCGTTCTCCGGCTTCTTCCGCGACGCGATGCCCGCCTTGCCGGACGCGTAGACGACCGGGAAGTCGAGCGCGTCCTGGCTGTGGTTCTCGTCGAGCAGGTCCATGAACAGCTCGTAGGTCTCGTCGACGACCTCGTCGATCCGCGCGTCGCCACGGTCGGTCTTGTTGACCACCAGGATCACCGGCATGTCGGCATTGAGGGCCTTGCGCAGCACGAAGCGGGTCTGGGGCAGCGGGCCCTCGGACGCGTCGACGAGGAGCACGATGCCGTCGACCATCGACAGGCCGCGCTCGACCTCGCCTCCGAAGTCGGCGTGGCCGGGGGTGTCGATGATGTTGATCACCATCCCGTTGGCGGCGTCCTCGCCGAGCATCTCCTGCGCGGAGGGACCGCGGTAGTGGACCGCGGTGTTCTTCGCGAGGATGGTGATGCCCTTCTCGCGCTCGAGGTCGCCGGAGTCCATCACCCGCTCGGCGACGCCCTCGGCCTGGTGGGCGCTGAACGCGCCGGCCTGGTGCAGCATCGCGTCGACGAGGGTGGTCTTGCCGTGGTCGACGTGCGCCACGATGGCGACGTTGCGGAGATCGTTGCGGCGGGATCGTCCGGACTCGGACACAGCGGAAGACATGGGAGTACGGCGTCGCTCTCGTCGAAGGTCGTCTGGCCTGACCGCGGGCGGGCGCGCGCGGGCCGTCGTCCAGCCTAACGGCGCGGCCGTCGGCTCCTCACATCCGCGCGGAGAGGTGTCCGCGGCCGGAGGCGGCTGGCTACCTCGCCGAGTGATGGGTAACACTTCGGGCATGCAGACCATCGGGCTTGTCGGCGGGATGTCCTGGGAGAGCAGCGCGGCCTACTACGAGGCCCTGAACCGCGGCGTCGAGAACCGGCTCGGCGGTCTCCACTCCGCCCGCACCGTGCTGGCCTCCGTCGACTTCGCCGAGGTCACCGCGCTGCAGGAGGCGGAGGACTGGGACGGCGTGGCCGAGGTGCTGCGCGGCGCCGCGCAGTCCGTCGAGCGCGCGGGTGCGGACTTCCTGATGCTGTGCACGACGACGTTCCACCGCGTCGCGGAGCAGGTGCAGGACGCCGTACGCATCCCGCTGCTGCACCTCGGCGACGTCGTGGCCGAGGCGTGCAAGGAGCAGGAGGTCGAGTCGGTGGCGCTGCTCGGCACCCGGTTCGCCATGTCCCGCACGTTCTTCACCGACCGGATCGCCTCGCACGGGCTCGAGGTCCTCGTCCCGGACGCCGCCGAGCACGACGAGCTCAACCGGATCATCTACGACGAGCTCGTCCACGGGAAGGTGCTCGACGACTCCCGCAAGCAGGTCGTCGGCATGATCTCCGAGCTCTGGGACGCCGGCGCCGGCGGCGTCATCCTCGGCTGCTCCGAGCTCGAGCTCCTGGTCCGCCAGGCCGACTCCGAGATCCCCGTCTTCCCCTGCACCTCCCTCCACGTCGCCGCTGCCCTCGACCGCGCCCTCGCCTAGCGCGAGGTGGGAGGTTTCTGCGCGCGACGTGGGAGGTTTCGGCGCGCGAGGTGGCACGTTATGGCGCGCGAGGTGGCAGGTTCCGGCGTACGAGGTGGCAGGTTCCGGCGCGCGAGGCGGCAGGTTCCGGCGCGCGAGGCGGCAGGTTCCGGCGTACGACGCCGCCGGCTCAGGAGCGCCCGCCGGTCGAACCCCGCCCACTCGGAGTGCAAGCTCCGCCACCTCGCGACCTCGAATGCGCCACCTCGCGCGCCACAACCTCCCACCCCGTGCGCCAAGTCCCGCCACCTCGCGCGCCGGAACCTCCCACCTCGTGCGCCAAGTCCCGCCACCTCGCGCGCCGAAACCTCCCACCTCGCGGTGCAACCCCGCCACCTCGTGGACCAGATCCCGCCACCTCGCGCGCCGAAACCTGCCACGTCGTGGGTCAGGGGCGGTGGAGCTTGTGCTGGGCGGCCTGGGCGCGGGGCTTGATCACCAGCTCGTCGATGTTGACGTGGGGCGGGCGGGTGGCGACCCAGGCGATCGCGTCGGCGACGTCGTCGGCGGTGAGGGGGTCGGGGACGCCGGCGTACACCGCGTCGGCCCTCGCCTGGTCACCGCCGAACCGGTTCAGCGAGAACTCCTCGGTGTGCACCATCCCGGGGGCCACCTCGCAGATCCGGACCGGCTGGTCGTACAGCTCCAGGCGCAGGGTCTCGGTGACGACCTTCGTGCCGTGCTTGGCGGCGGTGTAGCCGGCGCCACCCTCGTAGGCCACCCGCCCGGCGGTGGAGCCCACGTTGACGACCACGCCCGCTCCGCTGGCCACGAGCGCGGGCAGCAGCGCCTTGGTGACCTGTGCCAGGCCGAGCACGTTGACGTCGTACATCCGGCGCCACTGGTCGAGGTCGGCCTCCGCGACCGGCGTCAGTCCGTAGGCCCCGCCCGCGTTGTTCACTAGTACGTCGAGCCGCGGGCCGACCGCCTCCGCCAGCCGTGCCACGTCGGCGGCCGAGGTCACGTCGCAGGGGACGGCCCGGCCGCCGATCTGGGCCGCCAGAGCCTCGACCCGGTCGGCCCGCCGTGCGGCGCAGACGAGCTCGAAGCCCTCTGCGGCGAGGCGGCGGGCGGTGGCCGCGCCGATCCCGCTCGACGCACCGGTCACGACTGCCTGGCGTGTGGTCATGGCCTCATTCTGCGCGCCGGGGAATGCCGGCGGCTCCCGGGTGGTTGACCGCTGCGGACGGATGGCGCCACGGACTGGCGCCGCGGAGGGAGTCGCATGGGGGAGCGTTCGATCGGGCGGGTCGCCATGATCAGCCTGCACACCTCTCCCCTGGACCAGCCGGGCACCGGCGACGCGGGCGGCATGAATGTCTACGTCGTCGAGCTGGCCCGCCGCCTGGCCGGCCAGGGGATCGACGTCGACATCTTCACCCGCGCGACGAGCTCGCAGCTGGCGCCGGTGGTGCCGCTGGGCGCCGCAGAGCCGGGCGGCGCGGCGGTCACCGTGCGCCACGTGCACGCCGGACCGTTCGAGGGCCTCACCAAGGAGCAGCTCCCCGGCCAGCTGTGCGTCTTCGCCCGCGAGGTGCTCCGCGCGGAGGCCGCCATGCCGGCCGGGCACTACGACGTCGTGCACGCCCACTACTGGCTCTCCGGGCAGGTCGGGGCGCTCGCGCGCGACCGCTGGGGCGTGCCGCTGGTCCACTCGATGCACACGATGGCGAAGGTCAAGAACGACGCGCTCGCCGCAGGCGACACACCCGAGCCGCCGGGGCGGGTGATCGGCGAGGAGCAGGTGGTGCAGGCGGCCGACGTGCTCATCGCCAACACCGACCTCGAGGCCAAGCAGCTGATCAACCTGTACGACGCCGAGGCCGGCCGCGTGGAGGTGGTGCACCCGGGCGTGGACACGTCGGTGTTCCGGCCGCTCTCCGCCGCCGACCGGCTGCGGGTCCGGCGTGAGCGCTCGCTGCCGGACGACGCGCTGGTCCTGCTGTTCGCCGGTCGGATCCAGCCGCTGAAGGCCCCCGACGTGCTGCTGCGCGCGGTGGCCGAGCTCCTGGTCCGTCGCCCCGACCTCCGGTCACGCCTCGTCGTGCCGGTCGTAGGCGGTCCGTCGGGCAGCGGCCTGGAGCGCCCCACCGCGCTGGCCAACCTCGCCGAGGAGCTCCGGATCGACGACGTGGTCCGCTTCGTGCCGCCGGTGCCGCAGCAGGAGCTGGCCGGGTGGTACGCCGCCGCCACGCTGGTCGCGGTGCCCTCCTACAACGAGTCCTTCGGCCTGGTCGCCGCGGAGGCGCACGCGAGCGGGGCGCCCGTCGTGGCCGCCGCCGTCGGCGGGCTGACCACCGTGGTGCGCGACGGCCGCAGCGGGCTGCTCGTCGACGGCCACGACCCGCACGACTGGGCGATCGCGCTCGAGCGGGTTGTCGGCGACCCGGCCCTGCGCGACCGGCTCGCCGCCGGCGCTCTGGTCCAGGCCGAGCAGTTCTCCTGGGAGGCCACCGCCGCGCAGACCCTCGACGTCTACGAGCGGGCGCAGTCGCTGATGCGCCAGGAAGCAGGTGTCCTGTGACCGGCCCCGAGACCGGCCCCGCCGCTAACCCGGCCGGCCCCGCGGACGTCGTACGACAGCACCTCCGCGACAGCGGGATCGAGTTCGAGGAGCCGGAGCCCGGCGTCTTCACGCTCTCGCTGCCGGGCGAGAAGAAGCTGCAGACCCCCGTCCGCCTCGACGTCGGGCCGCACGCGCTGGGCGTGCACGCCTTCGTCTGCCGGCGGCCCGACGAGGAGCACGAGCGGGTCTACCGCTGGCTCCTCGAGCGCAACATGCGGATGTACGCCGTGGCGTTCGGTGTCGACCACCACGGCGACATCTACCTCGACGCCCGGCTCCCGCTCTCCTCGGTGACGCCGGACGACCTCGACCGGCTGCTCGGGTCGGTGCTGTCCTACGCCGACGAGTCGTTCAACACCATCCTCGAGCTGGGGTTCGCCACGTCGATCCGCAAGGAGTGGCAGTGGCGGATCGACCGGGGCGAGTCCACCCGCAACCTCGAGGCGTTCCGCGGCTGGCTGGAGTCCGGCACGGACCCGGTGAAGCGCGACGACGCAGCGGAATAACAAAACGCTACCGTTCCGTTTCGTATTGGCGTAGGGTGAGGGCACCTCTTCTCGACGCCCCCGCCAGAACGGAGCCGTGATGACCGAGACCTCCCTCCCGCCCGACCACGAGGCGACCGGGCACCCTCGGCGCTGGCTGATCCTCGCCGTCCTGGTCGTCAGCCTCATCGTGGTGGTGCTCGACAACACCGTGCTCAACGTGGCGCTGAAGACCCTGGCCGATCCCGACGACGGGCTCGGCGCCAGCCAGAGCGAGCTGGCGTGGATGATCAACTCCTACACCCTGGTCTTCGCGGGACTGCTCTTCGCGCTCGGCGTGATCGGCGACCGCATCGGCCGCCGCCGAATGCTCCTCGCGGGCATGGCGGTGTTCGGGCTGGCGTCGCTGCTGTCGGCGTTCGCGCAGACCGCCGGACAGCTGGTCGGCTTCCGCGCGCTGATGGGCGCCGGGGCCGCCGCGATGATGCCGGCGACCCTGGCCCTGCTCCGCTCGCTGTTCAGCGACGACGAGTTCCCCAAGGCGCTCGGGATCTGGTCCGGTGCGGTGGGCGTCGGCGGGGCGCTCGGCCCGATCGTCGGTGGCCTGCTGCTCGAGCGGTTCTGGTGGGGGTCGGTCTTCCTGATCAACGTGCCGATCGTGGTGTTCGGCGTGGTGATGATCGTGCTCCTCGCGCCCGAGTCGCGCGGTCGCCAGGGCCGGCCCGACCTGGTCGGCATGGGGCTGTCGGTGCTGGCGCTGGTCCTGCTGACCTACGGCATCATCGAGGCCGGCGACAGCGGGTCGTGGGGGAGCGTCTCGGTGTGGGGCACCATCCTGCTCGGCGTCCTCGGGTTGGCGGCGTTCGTCCGGTGGGAGCTGCGCACCCCCCACGCCTCGCTCGACATGCGCCTGTTCCGCAACCCGCGGTTCTCCTCCGCGGCCGCCATCATCGCCCTCGGCTTCTTCGCGATGCTCGGCCTGTTCTTCTTCATCACCTTCTACATCCAGCTGGTCCGCGACCGGACGCCGCTGCAGACCGGCCTGCTGTTCCTGTCCTTCGGCAGCGCGATGCTGGTCTTCTCGCCGCTGTCGCCCTCCCTCGTGGCGCGCTTCGGTGCCCGGACGGTCGGCCTGGTGTCGCTGACCCTGATCACCGGCGTCTTCGTCGGCTACGCCCAGCTCGACACCGGGACGCCGCTGTGGGTGCTGGTGGTGATGCTCTTCCTCCAGGCGACCGGCATGGCCAACCTGATGACGCCGGCCATGAACACCCTGATGGCGAGCGTGCCGCGCGAGCACGCCGGTGTGGCCTCCGCCCTGGGCAACACGCTGCGCCAGGTCGGTGGCGCGTTCGGCGTGGCCGTGCTCGGCACCGTGATGGCGCAGGCCTACCAGGGCCGGGTCGGCGATCGGCTGCCCGGCCTCTCCGAGGAGGCGCGCACCTCCCTCTCGGCGACGTACGGCGCCGTCGAGCGCGGCCTGACGGGCGGGGCCGCCACCCGCGACCTGCTGGCGACCGCCGACCAGGCGTTCGTCGAGGCGATGCACGTCACCGCCTACACCTCCGCGGCGATCGCCGTCGTCGGCCTCCTCGTGGTGGCTCGCTTCTTCCCGGGCCGGCAGGCCACGGCCGACTCCGTCGCCGGCGGCACCGCCGCGGTGGGCGACGACGCCGGCCGGGTCGCCGAGGCGGCGGGGGAGCGCTGATCCGGTCATCGGCGACAATGGAGCGGTGACCGAGGCCGCCTCCGACCCCGCCCCGCCCGCGCGCACGACCGAGCAGGCCGCGCCCGAGCGCGCGACCGCGCCGTCGCCGGGCCGGCCCCGCAGCGCGGAGACCAGCCGGTCGATCCTCCAGGCGGTGCTGGACATCATCGCCGAGGAGGGCATCGCCGGCGTCTCGATGGAGGCGGTGGCCGCCCGGGCGGGCGCCTCGAAGACGACGATCTACCGCAGGTGGGCGGCGAAGGAGGAGCTGATCGCCGCGGCCGTCGAGAGCATCAAGGCGCCCCCGCCCTACGACCTCCCGCACGAGTCGGTCCGCGACGACCTGGTGCGGATCGGCCGCGCCGTGCGCACCGACGTCTCCGACAAGGAGCGGCGGATCCTCAAGTGCATCATGGTCGAGGCGGACAAGAACCCCGAGCTGATGCGTCAGCAGGAGCGGCTGATGGCGCGCCGCCGCGAGGCCGGCATCGAGGTGTTCCGGTACTGGGTCGAGCAGGGCGTGCTGCGTGCGGACCTCGACGTCGAGCTCGCCGCCGCCGCCGTGACCAGCCCGCTGCTGACGATCATGGTCTACGGCCACTACCCGGCGCTGCGGACGCCCGACCTGGTGGAGCGGCTCGTCGACCAGCTGCTCGAGGGCATCACCGCACGCTGAGCGAGGCGCGCGACGCCCCCGGCGTCGCCTCAGGACGGAGGAGCGACGGGCTTCTCGACCTCCTTGACCGCCGGCTTGCGCCGCGCCACCGCGACCCCGACCAGGGCGAGCGCGCCGCCGACGTATGCGACGGCGGGCGGCGCCTCGTCGAGGAACAGCAGTCCCATCACGATGGTCAGCGGGGGCACGAGGTAGGTGGTCACCCCCAGCGACGAGGCGGTCATGTGCTGCAGCGCGTAGGCGTAGGTGGTGAAGGCGATGGCCGTGGGGAAGACGCCGAGGTAGACCAGCCACAGCGTGGAGGACGCCGGAGCGTCACGGGCCTGCTCGACCAGCTGGCCGGCCCAGGGGAGGCAGGCCACGGTGCCGATGGAGCAGGCCAGCCACGTCACGTGGAGCGCGGAGAGCCGCGCGACCAGCGGCTTCTGGAGGACCAGGCTGACGGAGTAGACCAGCGCGGAGACGAGGCAGAGGACAACGCCGAGGAGGTCCCGTGAGCCGCCCGCGTCCGACGACGACAGCCCGATCACCGCGACGCCGGCGAAGGCGAGCACCAGCCCGACGGTGAGGTGCACGGTGAACCGCTCGCCGAGGAAGGTCGCCGCCAGCAGCGCGATCAGCACCGGCGAGACCTGGATCAGCATCGAGGCGGTGCCCGCGTCGACGCGCTGCTCCCCGGCGTTGAGCGCGACGTTGTAGACGCCGAACCACAGCACGCCGATCGCCACGAGCGAGCCCCACTGCCGCCGGCTGGGGCGCGGCATCCGTCCGCTCAGCAGCACGAAGGCACCGAGGGCTAGGGAGCCGACCGCCAACCGCCCCAACGACAAGGCGCCGGGCGAGAAGTCGTGGGCCAGATGCCGGATCGCCACGAAGGCACTCGCCCACAGCAGCAGGGTCGTCGCCACCGCCAGCAGGGGCAGTACGGCGGTCGCCGGCGCTGGCTCGGGCGGACGGCCGACCGGGGTCGGCGGGGCGTCGGCTGCGGTCACGAGGACACGCTAGGGCGCGCCACCGACAGCGGTCGCGCGGTTTTCGGTCACGGTTGCGCGAGATGCTGCCGAAGGGCTCAGACGTCGAGCTTGTAGCCGAGACCGCGCACGGTGACGAGGTACTTCGGCTCGCTCGGCTCCGGCTCGAGCTTTGCGCGCAGCCGCTTGACGTGCACGTCGAGGGTCTTGGTGTCGCCGACGTAGTCGGAACCCCAGACCCGGTCGATGAGCTGGCCCCGGGTGAGCACCCGGCCGGGATTGCGCAGGAACATCTCCAGCAGCTCGAACTCCTTCAGCGGCAGCCGCTGCTCCACGCCGGCGACCGTCACGACGTGGCGCTCCACGTCCATCCGCACCGGTCCGGCCTCCAGGGTGTCGGGCAGCAGCTCCGCCTCGTGCCCCCGGCGCAGCACCGCACGGATGCGGGCCACCAGCTCGCGCGGCGAGTACGGCTTGGTGACGTAGTCGTCGGCGCCCAGCTCGAGCCCGACCACCTTGTCGACCTCGTCGTCCTTGGCGCTGACCATGATCACCGGCACGTTCGAGGTCTGCCGGATGGTGCGGCAGACCTCGGTGCCGGGGATGCCGGGCAGCATCAGGTCGAGCAGCACGATGTCGGCCCCGTTGCGGTCGAACTCCTTCAGCGCCTCGTTGCCGTCGGCGGCGATGGCGACCTCGAACCCCTCCTTGCGGAGCAGGTAGGCGAGTGCGTCGCTGTAGCTCTCTTCGTCCTCGACGACGAGTACCCGGGTCACGGGCTTTCCTCCTGTTGGTCGTTGCGCCCGCCGGTGGACTCCGGGTCGGACGACTCGGGGGCGAACCGGATGAGCGGCAGGCCCTCGACGTGGTGCGGATGCTGCGGCAGGACGAGCGTGAAGGTGGATCCCTGGCCCTCGACCGACCAGACCCGCACGTCGCCGCCGTGGGTGGCGGCCACGTGCTTGACGATCGAGAGGCCCAGGCCGGTGCCGCCGGTGGAGCGGTGGCGGGCCGGGTCGACGCGGTAGAACCGCTCGAAGATCCGCTCGACCTCCTGCTCGGGGATGCCGATCCCCTGGTCGATGACCGAGATCTCGACCGCGTGGTCGACCAGCTTGCGGGTGACCACGACGCGGGAGCCGGGCTCGGAGTAGGCGACCGCGTTGGCGACGAGGTTGGCCACCGCCGCGGTGACCAGCTTCTCGCTGCCCAGGACCTTCAGCCCCTCCTCGCCCTCGGCGAGGATGGCGATGTCCTTCGCGGTGGCGGTCATGTGGCTGGCGTCGGCGGCGTTGACCACGACGTCGTCGATCGACACCGGCACGGGTGACTCCAGCGGCTCGTCGCCCTGGAGCCGGGAGAGCTCGATGATCTGCTGGATCAGCCGCGACAGCCGGTCGCTCTCGGTCAGCATCCGGGAGGCGAAGCGGTGGACCGCCTCCGGGTCCTCCGCAGCGTCCTGCACGGCCTCGGCGAGCAGCCGGATCGCCCCGATCGGCGTCTTCAGCTCGTGACTCACGTTGGCCACGAAGTCGCGGCGGACCGCCTCGACCTGGCGCTCGCGGGTGCGGTCCTCGACCAGCGCCAGCACCAGTCGCGACCCGAGCGGCGCCACGCGGGCGGTCACGTGGCGCGGCCCGCCGGAGGCGCGCGGCATGATCAGCTCGGTCTCGCGGATCTGCCCGTCGCGGCGCACCCGGCCGGTCAGCTCCCGCAGCTCGTCGGAGACCAGGGTCGTGCCGCGGACGACCCCCATGGCGTACGCCGGCGCCGACGCCTTCACCACGGCGTCGGACTCGTCGACCACCACGGCGCTGCTGCGCAGCACCGACAGGACGGTCGCGACGCCGGGGGGCACTTGGGGCTCCTCGGGAGGCACGTACTTGCGCTGCTGGCGGTCGCTGAGGTGCCACGCCAGGACCGCACCTCCGGCCACGAGGGCGCCGAGGAGCGCAGCCAGGAAGGCTTGCGTCGTCGGGTCCACACTGGGATCGTACGGCGGAGCGCCGGCCGCCCGCGGAATCGGGAAGCCGGAGGTTCCGGATGTTCATCCCGCGTTCACCCCGGGGCCCTGACTGGTCACCTGGCCTGCCTACGCTCGGAGCATGCGTGACGCCTACTCCGACCAGCTGGACTCGATCTTCGACGACCTCGCGGCCATCTGCCGCCGGGTGCAGACGGCGGTGGGCCAGGCCACGATCGCGCTGATGAGCGGTGACGCGGCCGTCGCCGAGAAGGTGATCAGCCAGGACGTCGAGATCGACCGCGCCCGGGAGAAGGTCGAGGACACCGCGTTCAGCCTGCTCTCGCTGCAGCAGCCGGTCGCCGGCGACCTTCGCACGATCGTCGCGGCGCTGCGGATGGTGGGCGAGCTCGAGCGGATGGGCGACCTGTCGGTGCACGTCGCGAAGGTCGCGCGGCTGCGGGTGCCCGACATCGCGGTCCCCGACGAGGTGCGCCCGACCATGGGGCGGATGGCCGCGGTGGCCGAGGACATGGTGTCGCGCGTGTGCGACGTGATCGCCAGCCGCGACGTCGAGGCGGCGATCGCGCTGGGCCGCGCCGACGAGGAGATGGACCAGCTGCGCCGCACCAGCTTCACGGAGCTGCTCTCCGACGACTGGGACCACGGCGTGGAGGCAGCCGTCGACATCGCCCTGCTGGGGCGCTACTACGAGCGCATCGCCGACCACGCGGTCTCGGTCGCCAACCGGGTCATCTTCGTGGTGACCGGGCACAAGCCCGCGCAGGCGGTCTGAGGACCGCCCGGGCGGCGGTCAGCGCCCCTGGTTGGCCACCGCCGCGGCGGCGGCGGCCGCCGCCTCCGGGTCGAGGTAGCGCCCTCCGGCGACCACCGGCGCCAGCGTCTCCTCGTCGAGCTCGTAGACCAGCGGCATGCCGGTGGGGATGTTGAGCCCCGCGATCTCCTCGTCGCCGATCTGGTCGAGGTGCTTGACGATGGCGCGCAGGCTGTTGCCGTGCGCCGCGATGAGAACCGTGTTGCCGGCGCGCAGGTCGGGCACGATCCCGGCCTCCCAGTAGGGGAGCAGGCGGCCGATCACGTCCTTGAGGCACTCGGTCCGCGGCAGCTCGTCGCCGAGGTCGGCGTACTGCGGCAGCCCCGCCTGGGAGAACTCGTCGTCGTCGTCGAGCGGCGGCGGCGGGACGTCGAAGGACCGGCGCCAGAGCATGAACTGCTCCTCGCCGTACTTGTCCTTGACCTCCTTCTTGTTCTTGCCCTGCAGCGCACCGTAGTGGCGCTCGTTGAGGCGCCAGGAGCGGCGGACCGGGATCCAGTGCCGGCCGGCGACGTCGAGGGCGAGGGCCGCGGTGTTGATCGCTCGGCGCTGCAGCGAGGTGTGCACCACGTCGGGAAGCAGGCCCCACTCCAGGAGCAGCTCCCCACCCCGGGCGGCCTCCGCCTCCCCCTTCGCCGTGAGCGGGACGTCGACCCACCCGGTGAACAGGTTCTTGGCGTTCCACTCGCTCTCGCCGTGGCGGAGCAGCACGAGGGTGAACGGCATGTCAGTGGCCGCCCTCGCCGTGGCCCGGCTCCCTGATCTCGGCCGGGCACAGGTAGGTGTCGTCGGGGGTGGCCTCGTCGCCCGGGTCGTCCGAGGGGAGCGGGATGTCCTGGAAGTAGAAGCACCCGACCTTGACGACCAGCACGTTGAGGGTCGCGCGCTCGCCGGTGCTGTACTCGAGGGTCAGCTCCACCACGTCACCCGCGGCGAAGTCGCCGGTGAGCCGGATCGGGTCCGCCTCGGTCAGCAGGTTGACGTGGCCGCGCGGGGCGACGTCGACCGGCTCGAACTCCTCGACCCGCACCGTCTCGTCGTCGTCGGAGGAGCCGGGTACGACGCCGACGAGGCTCGCCTCGTCCTCGAGGTTGTTGACGAGTGCCCCGATCAGCCGGCCCTCGCCGCGGGAGTCGGACGCCACCTGCATGCCGAGGGCGTCGACCGACGGCTCCCGCTCGTTCGCGCCTGCCCCGAGCTGGTTGACGCGGTCGGTCGCGTAGTCGAATCCGCAGGACGACAGCAAGGCGACCGCCGCCAGCAGCAGTCCGGCGATCGCGGTCGGGCGCAGGTGTCGCATGTGGCAGGCCTCCGCTGCTCGTTGTCGGCCGTGGCACGGCCCTGGGAACCGGGTGGTCCTCCCGCTGGCAGGTGCCAGGTCGGGAGCGGCCTCACTCTAGCGGCCCGGCCGCAGGGCCAGCCCGGCGGCTCAGCGGCTGAGGCCGACCCGGGCGCCCACGACGACGAGGGCGATCGCGATGCCCGCGGTGTAGACGGTCGAGAGGGCGAGCAGCCGGGTGGCGCCGATCTTCAGGCCGATCCGCAGCGGCAGGTAGGTCCAGCCGTCCTCGTGGTCGGCCACCAGGCCCCAGACCGCCCGCATGAAGTGCACGCCGACGCCGAGGGCCGCGGCCAGCGCGACGATCGCCGGCTCGGGCGGGCTGCCGACGGCCTGGCCGCCCCAGCCGCCGTACGACAGGTAGGCCGGGAGCAGCGCGAACGACGCGGCCCACGACCACCACGAGAGGATCCCGGTGCGCAGCAGCACGTTGCCGAGCATGCCGATCGCCACCGCCGCCAGGTAGAGGCAGCCGGCGCGGATGCCGGTGGTGATCGACAGCGGCACCAGGATCAGGGTCGCGACGACGATGGCGTACCACGCGGTGCCCGGATCGAGCCGCCCGGCGGCCAGGGGCTTGTGCGGGAGGCGGTGCGCGCGGTCGCGCTCGCGGTCGACGATGTCGTTGTGCCAGCCGAGGATGGTCTGGCCGACGAGCACCGTCAGCGCCACCACGCCCACCTCGCGGGCGGGACGGCCGGAGACCACCGCGACCAGGGCGACGGCCAGCGCGGTGGTGATCGCCTGCTTGGCGTGGGCGGCCTGCAGCAGCTGCAGCGGCAGTACGTCGGCGGGCGCCCGCCCCCCGAGGAGGGCGCTGGCGAATCCGGAGCGCTCCGGGACGTGGGGCAGCTCCGGCCTGTCGACGTCGAGGCGCTCCTCGACCTCCTCCTCGGAGTCCGGGCCCTCCGGGTGCTCCGGGTCCTGGTGGTCCTGGTGGTCCCGGTGGTCCTGGTCGGCGTGCGCGGGGTCCGCCGGCTTGTCGGGCTCGTCCGGCTCGTCGGGCTCGTCGCGGAGGTCGACCTGGACCACGCCGTCACCGTCGCCGACCCCGTCGTCCTCCTCGACGGTCTCGACGGTCCGGTCCACCTCGTCGGTCGCCTCGTCGGTGCCCTCGTCGTGCTCGTCTGCGGTCACGACCGAGGCGACTCCCTCCCCGGCAGAGCGGCTGCGCCGCCAGCGCTGCATCTTCGCCATGCCGAGCAGTATTGACCACGGCGCCGCCGAGCGGGGGCGAGCCCGCCGATCCGCCGCGACGCTGCTCCTCGCGCGCCCCTGTTGACCGCTCCTCTGGCACCGCCAGCGACACGCCCGAAGGGCCGCGGTGATCTGGCGCACACCGCTCAACTGCGCGCGAACCACACCACTTCGGAGATGTCAAGCCTGTCATTGCGCCCCTGACCTGCACAAACGCGTTCTGAGGGCGGTCCGGGACGTGGTAGGATAGGTGACCCTAGGAAGGGGTTTTGCTCATATGACTTTCACCGTCGGCGAAACGGTCGTCTACCCCAATCACGGGGCCGCGGTCATCGAAGACATCGAGATGCGGACCATCAAGGGACAGGAACGTCAGTACCTCGTCCTCCGCATCGTTGCCCAGCAGGACCTGGTCGTCCGGGTCCCGGCCGACAACCTCGACCTCGTGGGTGTCCGCGACGTGGTGGACAAGGACGGCCTCGACCGCGTGTTCGGCGTCCTGCGTGCCGAGCACGTCGAGGAGCCGACGAACTGGTCGCGTCGCTACAAGGCCAACCTCGAGAAGCTGCACAGCGGCGACGTCATGAAGGTCGCCGAGGTGGTCCGCGACCTGTGGCGCCGCGAGCGCGACCGCGGCCTGTCCGCCGGCGAGAAGCGGATGCTGGCGAAGGCTCGGCAGATCCTCGTCTCCGAGCTGGCCCTGTGCGAGAACACCAACGAGGACAAGGCCGAGACCATCCTCGACGAGGTGCTGGCCAGCTAGCCGGGCCGGGCGCGTCCTTCGACGGCGTCATACGGTGGTCGGGTCATGAACCCGCATCCGTATGACGCCGTCGACGTTTCGGCCCCGGTCTCCGGCATCGTGGTCGAGGAGGGCCGCGGTGGGCTGCCGTTCCACCTCATCCACGGCGAGTCGCTGGTCGCGGCCGCCGCGTGGGCGGTCGGCGAGGCGGGGGTCGAGCTGGTCGACCAGACGGTGCCCTGGGCGGCCCTGGTCGAGCGGCGGGAGCCGCTGCTCCTCCACGACCCGCTGTGCCCGATGACGCCGCCGGCGTTCCTCGCTCGTTGTGCCGAGACGGCCGCGGTCCGCGACTGCGTGGTCGTCGGCGTCCGGCCGGTGACCGACACGGTGAAGGAGGTCGACGGTGGGGCGGGCGGCGCGGTGGTCGGTGCCACCGTCGACCGGGACGCCCTGGTCGCGGTGTGCTCGCCGGTGGTGCTTCCGGCGTCGGTGGTCGCCGACCTGGTCGGGAGCGTCGGCGGGCTGTCGGCGACCGACTTCGTGGAGCTGGTCGTGCACCTGCGTGAGCGCTACGGCGACGACCGGGTCGAGCTCGTGGAGGCTCCGCCCCAAGCCCGGCGGGTCGCCTCGGACGACGACATCGCCGTCCTCGAGGCGCTCACCGGTCAGCGCTGACCGCGCTCAGCGGTCACGCCGGCACGGTGCCGGAGGTGCCGGAGGTGCCGGAGGTGCCGGGCAGCAGCCGCTCGGCCACGGCCAGGTCCTCGGCGAAGGTGACCTTGAGGTTGGTGGCGCTCGCCGGGACGGGTCGGACGAGTGCCGGCCCGTCGGCTTCGGTCGGGGCGAACTCCGAGAACGCCGCAGCGGTGTCGGTGCCGTCGAATCCGGCCGCGGCGGCGGCCCGGTAGGCGGCCAGGAGGGGCTCCGCCCGGAAGGCCTGCGGCGTCTGCACGCCCACCAGGCGGGTGCGGCCGTCGCCCGCCGCGGCGCCGTCGCCCCTGGCCATCAGGCCGGGCAGCGCCACGGTCGGTACGGCACCGCCGTGCTCCCGCGCCTCGGCGATCACCCGCTCGAACAGCGCCGCCCCGGCCAGCGGCCGGGCGCCGTCGTGGATGGCGACCACGTCGATGCGCCCGCCCTCCACCAGCGGTCGCAGCAGGTCGAGGGCCGCCTGCTCGGACGCCTGGCGGGTCGCTCCGCCGTCGACCAGGAGCACCTCCCGCTCCCCGACGAACGGCGCGAGGGTCTGTGCCACGACCTCCCGCTCGCCCGGCCGGCACACGATCACGACCCACGCCGCCTCGGCGACCTCGAGCGCCGCCGAGAGCGACCAGGCAAGCAGCGGCCGGTCGCGCAGCGGCAGCAGCACCTTGTTGACCTCGGCGCCGACCCGGCTGCCGCTGCCCGCTGCGAGGACCACGATCGCCGAGCGCACGGAGCGAGGCTAGCGGGCGTCGTACCGCTGCGGGCGACGAGGCGGGCGCGGTGCGGGGCGGTGTGGTGCCGGGTCCCGAGAGGAAGCGTTTTCCTGGCTGTTACAGCCAGAAACACCAGCGAGAACAGCACGCCCCTACGTTCGCTGCATGACCGGTCGCAGTGCTGCGGAGGAGTGGCAGCCGGTGTGCCGCCTGGCGGAGCTGGAGGTCGACCGCGGCGCGACGGCGCTGGTGCACGGCCAGGCGGTCGCGCTGTTCCGCACCGGCGAGGACGTGGTGTACGCGCTCGGCAACCACGACCCGTTCGGCCGCCCCGCGGGCGGCGGGATCTCGCGGGGCATCGTCGGCCGGCGGGACGAGGTGCCGTTCGTCGCCTCGCCGGCGCACCGCCACGGCTTCGACCTGCGCACCGGCCGCTGCCTGGACGACCAGCACGTCTCCGTCCCGGTCTACGAGGTGAAGGTCGTCGAGGGCGTCGTCCTCGTCGGTCAGCGGAGGGTCGACGCCGCCTGACGGCCGGCCGGCTCGGGGCGGTCCGCGGAGAGCTGCCGGAGGGCACGGTCCACCAGCGCGACGAGCTCGTCGGTGACCAGGCCGGGCCGCTCGAACGGCAGGTAGTGCCCGGCGTCGGGCGCGACCACCAGGCGGGCGCCCCTGATCCCGCGGGCCAGGGTCGCCGCGTGCTCGGGCGGGGTGAGCAGGTCGCGGGTGCCGACGAGGACGATCGTGGGCACGTCGTCGAAGGCGTGGAGGTTGCCGACCCGGTCGTGGGTCATCATGTCCTTGAAGAAGCCCGACATGGTCTCCGGCCAGCAGTGGATGATCTGGTCGACCACGTGTCCCACGTCCCGCGGGCGCTGCGGCCGGCCGAGCAGGATCCGCCGGACGATCTGCCGCTCGATCACCGGGAAGCGCTCGCGCCGCGACCGGCTGAGCAGCCGCGCCCGGGTGGCCAGCACGAAGGGCAGCCGGTCACGCAGCGCCGGGCCGAGCTCAGGCAGCCCCAGCGTGACCTTGTGCAGGTCGCCGCAGGAGGTGCTGACGAGCGCGAGTCCGACGATCCGCGGCAGCAGGTCCGGCCGCTCCTCGGGGATGCAGGTGATCACCATGCCCCCGACGGAGTGACCGGCGACGACCAGGGGGCCGTCGGGCGCGAAGGCGTCGACGACCAGGCCGAGATCGCGGGTCAGGTGGGGGATCGTGCACGCCTCCTCGGGTGCGCGCTCCGAACGGCCGTGGCCGCGGTGGTCCCAGGTGATCAAGCGGACGTCGTGCCCGTAGCGCGCCATCAGGTCGTGCACCTGGTAGTGCCAGTCGGACTCGTCGGCGGTCCAGCAGTGCGACAGCAGCACGGTGAGGGGGGCGTCCTCGCGCCCGCGGACGGTCACGTGGAGGCGGAGTTCGTCCTCGGTGATGAGGGTGTGCGCGGTCACGGCTGCTCTCCTGGGTCCTCTGGGTCCTGCGGGTCGGTCGGTGCACGCCCGGCGGCCGTCGTACGACGACCGCGACGGCGTGTCACATGCACAGCCTGCCGTGTCCGCCGTCGCAGCGCCCGCCAACGTGGCGCACGCCACGTCCGGTCAGCGGCCGTGGAGCAGGGCGGTGGCGATCGCGGCGACGCCCTCCCCGCGGCCGGTGAGCCCGAGGCCGTCGGTGGTGGTGGCGGACAGCGAGACCGGCGCCCCGAGGGCGGCGGCCAGGGCGACCTGGGCCTCCGCGCGGCGCGCACCCAGCCGCGGCCGGTTGCCGATCACCTGCACCGCGACGTTGACGACCAGGAAGCCCGCGGCGTCCACCCGGCGGCGGGTCTCGGCCAGCAGCGCCGTGCCGGCCGCGCCCGACCACGCCGGGTCCGCCGTACCGAAGTTGCTGCCGAGGTCGCCCAGTCCGGCGGCCGAGAGCAGCGCGTCGCACGCCGCGTGGGCCGCGACGTCGGCGTCGGAGTGGCCCTCCAGCCGCACGTCCTCCTCGGGCCAGGCGAGCCCGCCGAGGGCCAGCGGAGGGTCGCCCTCGGCCCGCGGGACCAGACGGTGGACGTCGGATCCGATGCCGATCCGGAGTCCGGCCGCCGCGCCGGGATCGTCGGTTGGGTTCACGCGCCGATCATGCCTGAGGGACAATCCCCGGTGTGAGGACGTCCCGTGGCTGGTGGTCATTCATCGGCGTGGTCGCCGGTGCGGTCGGCCTGGGGCTGAGCTATGCCGTCGCCGCGCTGCTCCACGTGCGGGAGTCGCCGGTCGTCGCGGTGGCCGAGGGCGTCACCGCGCTCACGCCGGGCGGGGTGGTGAAGTGGGCGATCCGCACGTTCGAGGAGGACGACAAGAAGGTCCTCGTCCTGGGCATCCTGGTGATCCTGGTCCTGGCATTCGCGGTGCTCGGGCGGCTGGCCCGGCAGCGCTGGTGGTTCGCCGTCGCGGGCTTCGTGCTGCTCGCCGGGGTCGGCGTGCTCGCCGTACTGACGAAGCCGACGCCCTCGCTGATCGACCTCGTCCCGATCGTCGTGGGCCTGCTCGCCTGGGTGGTGGCGCTCGCCGTGCTCGCCGAGTGGCTGCGCCGGTGGGAGCTGGTCGAGGACAGCGAGGACCCGGCCCTCGAGCCGATGCACACCCGGCGGCGCTTCTTCCTCGCGGCCGGCGGTGCGGCCGCGCTCGCGGCGTTCGGCGGGCTGCTGGGCCGGATCGCCGGCAACGCCCGCCGCCGGGCCGAGGAGAGCAGGCGGCTGCTGCGGCTGGAGGGTGTGACCGCCCCTGAGCCACCGGTCGGCGTGGACCTCGACATCGAGAACGTGCCGCCCTGGCAGACGCCGAACGAGGACTTCTACCTGATCGACACCGCCTTCATCAAGCCGACCATCGAGCCGGCGGACTGGGAGCTGCGGATCCACGGGATGGTGGACCGCGAGGTCACCTTGACCTACAACGACCTGGTCTCCCGCGAGATCACCGAGGACTGGATCACGCTCAGCTGCGTGTCCAACGAGCTCGGCGGCGACCTCATCGGCAACGCCTGGTGGAGCGGCGTCCGGCTCGCGGCGCTGCTCGCCGAGGCGGGCCCGAAGGAGGGCGCGGACGCCGTGCTCCAGACCTCCGAGGACGGCTGGACCTGCGGCACGCCGCTGGGTGCGCTGATGGACGAGCGCAACGCCCTCCTCGCCGTGGCCATGAACGGCGAGCCGCTGCCCATCGAGCACGGCTTCCCGGTGCGCACGATCGTGCCCGGGCTCTACGGCTACGTGTCGGCGACCAAGTGGGTGGTCGACATGGAGGTCACCCGGTTCGACGACATCGCCGCCTACTGGACCGAGAAGGGCTGGGCGGAGCAGGGGCCGGTGAAGCTGTCGTCCAAGATCGAGGTGCCCCACGACGGCGACGACGTCGGTGTCGGGGAGGTCGTCTGTGCGGGTGTCGCCTGGGACCAGCACACCGGCATCGCAGCCGTCGAGGTGCAGGTCGACGGCGGGAGGTGGCAGCCGGCCGAGCTGGCCGAGGTGCCCAACGTCGACACCTGGGTGCAGTGGCGGGTGGTGCTCGACGTCGAGGAGGGCGAGCACCAGGTCCGCGTGCGGGCGACCAACCGGGAGGGCGAGGTGCAGACCGGCGTGATCCGCGACGTCCTGCCCGACGGTGCCACCGGCTGGCACACCATCGACATCACGGCGAGCGCCTGAGTGGCCGGCCTCGACCGCGACTTCGCGGACCTGCGGGGCGGTGCCCTCGTCGTCGGCGGCTCAGGCGGGCTGGGCCGGGCGATCGCCGAGCTGCTCGTGGCCCGTGGTGCGCGCGTCGCCGTCACCCACCGCACCCGACCGGTGGGGGTCGGCGTGGCGTCGTACGGTCTCGATCTGGCGGACCGTGCCGAGGTGCGTCGGGTGGCGGAGCACGCCGCCGCGGAGCTCGACGGCCTGCACACCGTGGTGTACGCCGCCGGTCCGCACGTGCCGATGGTGCACCTCTCGCGGGTGGATCCCGCGGCGATGGCGGAGCAGCTCGACGTCGACGCGGCCGGCTTCTTCGCCGTCGCCCACGCCGTGCTGCCCGCGCTGCGCGACTCCTCCGGCTCGCTGACCGCGGTGACCACCGCGGCCACGGCGCGCTTCCCGATCCGCGACGGCCTCTCCTCGGCGCCCAAGGCGGCGGTCGAGGCGATCGTGCGCGCGCTCGCCGCGGAGGAGGGGCGCTTCGGCGTGCGGGTCAACGCGGTCGGCCCGGGCATGCTCACCGACGGCATGGCCGAGCGCCTGATCTCCACCGGCGAGCTGGACGACCGGGCGCTGGAGGTCGCCCGCGGCAACATCCCGCTCCGGCGGTTCGGCACGGCGGCCGACATCGCCGAGGCGGTCTGCTTCCTCGCCTCCCCCCGCGCCGCCTTCATCAGCGGTCAGAAGCTCGACGTCGACGGCGGCTACTCCGTCTGACCGCCCACCCGCCGCCCGCCCACGAGGCGGCAGGCTTTGGCGCACGAGGTGGCGGGTTCTGGTCCGCGAGGTGGCGGGTCTTGGCGTACGAGGTGGCAGGTTTCGGTCCGCGAGGTGGGCCGATCCGGCGCGCGAGGTGGCGGGTTTCGGTCCGCGAGGTGGCGGGTTCGGGCGTCCGAGGCGGCAGGCTCTCGGTCTCGGGGCCATCTCGCTATGGGGCGCTGCGCTGCTCAGCAGAACGACTGGTCCTCGCTGATGGCCGGGCCCCGCCGTACGCCGAACCGTCCCACTTCGCGCGCCGAATCCTCCCACCTCGTACGCCGAACCGTGCCACCTCGCGCGCCGGATCGGCCCACTTCGTGCGCCGAAAGCTGCCACCTCGCGCGCCGGATCGGCCCACTTCGTGCGCCGAAAGCTGCCACTTCGCGCGCCGGATCGGCCCACTTCGTGCGCCGAAAGCTGCCACTTCGCGCGCCGGATCGGCCCACCTCGTGCGCCGAAACCTGCCACCTCGCGCGCCGGATCGGCCCGCCTCGTGGGGGCTACCAGTTGCCGCCGGAGGATGGCAGCGGGTGGGCGTTGTCGTGGATGACGTAGGTCAAGCCGCCGGAGGCCTCGAGCCACAGCCGCTCCAGCTGGGCACGACGGTAGATCCGGCGGACGCCCTTGCGGGTGGGGGAGGCGGGGTCGTTGACGATGACGGCCCCGTCGCTGCGGAAGCCGACGATGACCAGCAGGTGGCCGGCGGACGACCTGATCGGTGCATTGGCCAGCTCGCCCGGGCCGAACGCGATGGAGATGACCGGCGGGATCCCCGCCACGATCAGCCGCTCCGCCTCGCGCAGGTTGCGCAGCCGAGTCACGAACGCCTTGCCGCGGACCAGCGGGCCCGCATAGGCGGTGTTGAACGGCCAGTTGCCCGTGCCGTCGTACCTGTGGTCGTAGGTCATCCGGGCGGCGTGGTCGACCCACGGGTCGGTGTGCCCGGCGGGCACCCAGGCGCGCTGGGCGGCGGACGGGAGCCGGCCGTAGTAGCCGAGCACCATCGACGTCGACGTCGGCGAGCACCACGCCTCGCCGCCGTTGCCCCACTGGGGGTAGTGGCCCGAGTGCGTCATCTGGGAGTACCGCGGCACCGCGAGCTTCCGGCCCGCGGCGACGCCGGGCGCGGAGACGGGGCCGGCCGTGGACGGCAGCCGCGACGTCATCACCGTGGCGAGGTCCAGGCTCGGCACCGCGCTCGTCCCGGCCCGTCGGTAGACCGCGACCGCCAGCTGGTACGACGCCAGGCCGGCCGTGCGCCAGGTGTCGACCGCGACCCGGGTGCCGTCGTCGGTCTGTCCCGAGACGGAGTGCCGCCGCAGGTGGCGGTCGCCGGAGGTCCACCGGGCGAGGACGTCCCACGAGGTGGTGCTCCCGCCGGCCGACCGGCCGCGGACGCGGACCTCGATCCAGCTGTCCCCCGGCGTGCGCGCCTCCCAAGAGGCGATCAGCTCGGTGAACGAGAAGCCCGGAGTCACCCAGGGGCTGGTCCAGCGCGCGCCGTCGTAGGACCGGCGGTCGAAGGACCGCCTGCCCACCCGGTCGGCGTACGCCAGCCGGCCGCCGCTGGTGATCCGGGTGCCCTCCGCCCGCCCGGTGCGCCACTGCGCTGCGGTGTCGAAGCGCTCGAGGTCCACCTTGCGGTCGGCCGCGGCGGCCGCGAGCTGCACGCCCTGCCCGGCCGTCGACGACCGCTCCGGCGTCCACGCCCCCGGGACCAGCCCCAGCAGGGGCACGACGAGGCACGCGACCGCGGCGGTGACGGCGGCGGGGAGAAGTTGGCGGCGCACCGGGTCACGGTACGTCACTTTCGTCACAGAGGTCACAGGTTCGCGGGGTCGGGGTCGGCTTGTAACTCGGTGTTCGGGCATCCACCACGGTCTCCTGACCGGTCACGGGACCGTGGCAGATGCCCGAACACCCAGCCAGGAGCACGAACACCGAGTTACAAGCGAGCTCCCCCCCCCCCCCCCCCCCCCCCCCCCCCCCCCCCCCCCCCCCCCCCCCCCCCCCCCCACCCCCCCCCCCCCCCCCCCCCGGATCCTCAAGGGCATCATGGTCGAGGCGGACAAGAACCCCGAGCTGATGCGTCAGCAGGAGCGGCTGATGGCGCGCCGCCGCGAGGCCGGCATCGAGGTGTTCCGGTACTGGGTCGAGCAGGGCGTGCTG
>NZ_JBNBPO030000017.1:0-90563 GCF_051280635.3 Nocardioides proteolyticus
GGGCGTTAGCGTGGGACACGAAGGCCTCCGGTTGTGAGATGCGAATGCTTGGTCGCTTCACACCTCACCCGGAGGTCTTCGTCATCGTCCAGCAGGCACGCCGTACCTAACGTCCGTGGTGAGTACATCTAGGGATCAGGCTGAGCGGCGCGCGCGCAGGCGCCACAGCCCGCCCGCCAGGCAGGCGATGCTCACCACACCCAGTCCCAGGCCGGCCCAGCGGCGGCCGTCGAGCCACGCCTCGTCCTCGCCGGGGAGCACCGGGCTGCCCGACGCGACGGCGGAGAAGGTGCCGTCGGCGACGAGGTAGGGCTCCTCCGGCGAGTACCCCTTCGGCCCCGCTCCGCCACCGGGCGCGAGCACGGCCTCCCGGTAGGCCGGCTCCCCCTCGACCTCCCCGGTCACGGCGACCGCCAGCTCGACCGGCACGTCGACCGGCTCCCGCTCGGCCGACTCGTCCGGGGCGGGAACGACGACCGAGACCCAGTGGTCGCCGGGCAGCACGGGCAGCAGGTCGTCGTACCGGTTGAGGTAGCGCAGGGGCTGGCTGCCGACGGCCAGGACGTCGGCCTCCTCGCCGTAGCTGCCGTCGGCGGCGAGGTCGTCGGCTCCGGCCTCGTAGCCGAACGTCGACCGCCCGGGCTCCACGAGCCGCACCGCCACCGGCACGCCGCAGCAGCCCGTCTGCTCGACGATCGCCGGATCGGCCGCCGGGAGCGAGGCGCGTACGACGACCCGCTGGCCCCACTGGACCGGGACCCGCCACAGCTGCTCCGACCCCTCCTCGAGCGAGGTGCTCATCAGCATGCCGTGGCTGCCCGGATCGATCGTCGGGGCGTCGTCGAACGAGGGGGCACCCGGCAGCTCGGCGGCCTCACCACCCGGCTCGGGGGCGTCGAACCCGACCTCGTCGTCGGGCGGCTCCGGGAGCTCCGCGGCCCCGGACACCGGCGCCTCCTCGACCACCTTGATCGCGATCGGCATCTCGCTGTCGTTGGTGCCGGAGCCGCGGCTGACCACGAGCTGGATCACCGGCGCGCTGGCGCAGGCGCTGGCCGTGTCACCCGGCTGGTCGCCGCCCACGGCGACCTGCGCGCCGATCACGGCGTTCGGGAAGTTGTAGCTGGTCGAGCGGTCGGCGGTGCCGCAGCCGGTGATGCCATCGTCGCCCAGCACCCCCGCCTCTACGTGCAGCTGGTCGCTGTCGGGGGTCCGGGGCGCCGCGACCACGCCGACGTGGACGGTGCTGTTCTCGATCCGCCGCTCGTAGGTGAAGTGGTGCTGGTTGCGGGTCAGCGAGCCGCCGAGCGTGTCGGCCCACAGCCCGGGCGCGAGCTCGGTGGGGTCCGCCACGTCGGTGCTGCCCGTGCCTCCCGGCAGCGGCTGGCCGCCGAGGTCGACCGGCTGCGGCGCGGGCGCCGCCGCGGCGCCGTACGACGTCGTGGCGGTCAGCCAGCACAGCGCGACCGCGCTGGCGAGCACGACGGGGAGGCGGCCGGGGGACACGCGCGGCAGCCTAGCCGTGGCCCGGCGCACCCCCGGTCAGCGACCGGTGAGTCGCCGCTTGGCCTTGCTGGCGAGCACCCGCAGCGCCTCACGGCCACCGATCTCGTCGGCAGCACCCTCGCGGCTCGCGGCCCGCCGGTTGCCGCGCCGCGCGGCGTCCTTGCGCGCCTGGGCGACGGCGCTCTTCTCGTGCAGGTGCGCGGAGCGGACCATCTCGTGGAGGAGTGCGGCCGCGTCGGCGATCGGGATGACTCGAGGAGTCTCCACCACGTCGGGCGCCGGCCGGCTCGACACGGTCAGCGGCTCCAGGTCGCCGACGATGTTGATCCCGAGCCCGAGCAGACCGCGGTTGATCTCGTGGGCGACCTCCGACGCCGCCTCGACCGCCCACCGCGGGGTGCGGATCGGCTCCTCGCCGGTCAACAGGTGGGTGTCCCGCCGCAGCATGTTGAGCGCCGCACCACGGATCTGATCCACCTCGCCCTTCCGGCCCAGCCCCTCGCGCCGGCGGATCGCGTAGAACTGACGGATCATCTCGGCGACCGGGTGGGCGAGTGACGCGTTGGACTCCCCCGGCCCGGGCACCAGGATCCCCTCGGGCAGCGCGGTGAGCTGCTCGAAGACGCGCAGCACGAAGTCGCGCGGCTGACCCGCCAGCGACACGGCCGTGACGTTCTCCGGACCCACGATCTCGGCCCAGCGCGCCGCAATGGTGTCGAACCGGGTGCGGAACCAGAAGGCCGCGTCGGCGAGGTTGCCGGCGTCGTCGGGCTTGAGGATCGCCTCGAGCCACTCGACGTAGGAGCGGCGGCCGCCGCCGGCAACCGACTGCCACCAGTTGGAGGACAGCAGGTCGGCAGGCGGGCGCATGGTGAGCACGACGTGGACCCGGTCACGGCCGAGCGCTTCCACGACGGCCGCTGCCGCGTGCCGGTCGGCGCGGGCGAAGGCCTCGCTGCTGATCACGGTACGCGGGCTGCCGGCGGACTCGATCTCCTCGAGCAGCTTGTGCCACCGGTCGAGCGGTCCGTCCGGCCGCTCGGGGCTCAGGGTGAGCGCCTGGTTGGCGGCCGTCCACGGCTGCCGGCCCCCGCCGGGGTAGTGGACGCCGTGGCCGGCGAGCACGGCGCGATTGTGGTGGAAGGCGCTCTGCAGCGCCGTGGTGCCGGTCTTGCCCGGTCCGACGTGAAGCACGCGGGTCCCCTCGGGCAGCGGATCGGGCACAGCTTCCTCCAGGACGTCGACGCCTCGCCAGCAGCCGCGACGCGGGTCGCGGGTCCCGCCGAAGGTATCAGCGAGACCCGCGCACGCCGTCAGGCGGCACCTCGATGCCGCTCGGTCGGGGGTCAGTCCTGCTGACCCTCGCGGTCCTCGGGAGCGGGCCCGTCGGCGAGGATGCCGTAGAGCCCGCGGCGCGCCTCGACCAGCACCTCCACCGCCGCCCGCCGCTGGCTCTCCGACCCAGCGGTCACGATCTGCCAGATCGCGCTCATCACCTGTCCGATCTCGGATTTGATGTCGGCGTGGTGGGCGTGGTGGTCGCCGTGACCAGCCTGGTGAGCGTCGTCCCCTCGGCGGCCGGTCCCGTCGCCCGGCTCTCGGCCGCGGTCGAACGGCGCCCAGACCGCCGCCAGCTCGCCGGCATGCTCGGCGCACCAGGCGTGGCCGTCGTCGGTCAGCCGCAGCGCCCGGCGCCCGCGCTCCTCGTCGAGCTCGACAAGACCCTCGTCCTGAAGCTGCTGGACGGTGGGGTAGACCGAGCCGGGGCTGGGCTTCCACGCCCCGCCGCTGCGCTCGGTGATCTGCTGGATCACCTGGTAGCCGTTGGGCGACTCCTCCCGCTCCGCGGCCGTGCGGAGCACGTCGAGGATCGCCGCCCGGACGTCGCCCCGCCGCGCGCGGGGCCCGCGCACCGGCTCGGGACGGCCGAGGCCGAAGAGCCCGGCCAGCCACGGCGGCGGCACGCTGCCACCGCCCCGGGGGTGCCCGCCCCGCGGCGGCTCCCCCCACTGTCCCCAGCCGCCCCAGGGGCCGCCCGGCCCCCACGGCCCCCCGCGGTGCTGCCGCCGCCTCCCCCCGCGCGGCTCCCCCCGCCCCCACGGGTCGCCGTCGTCGTACCGCTCGTAGTCGTGTCCCATCGGGACCTCCTTCGCTTGGTCTGTGGTATCGCGACCGTTCGGACGAGTGTCGCGATATATCGCCACCGTACGTCGGGGCGGTGGCTGGCGCAAGCCGCTTGTAACTCGGTGTTCGGTCGTCCACCACGGGGCTGTGACCGGTCCTGAGACCGTGGTAGATGATGGTTCGCCCGGGCAGAGGACGTAACACCGAGTTACATGACGACCGGCGCCCACGCCCACCCCACCGCCGTCCCCGCGGCGTCCAGCCCACGCCGTCCAGCCCGCCCCGTCCAGCCGCCGTCCAGCCGCCGTCCAGCCGCCGGACGCCGGCCGGCCCCAGCCACCGCGGCCCTCCACAACCGCGCTCGGCACCTCTTGGCAGGGCGGGCCGCGGGCGGCACGGTACGACGCCATGACTCCCCGCGTCCTGGCCGTCATCGCCGAGCAGGGCGGCCTGATCCGCCGTGAGCACCTGCTCGACCTCGGCGTCAGCCCCTCCGAGATCCGCCGACTCCGCACGGCCGGCGAGCTGGTCTCCGTGCGGCGCGGGGCCTACACCACCGGCGAGCTGTGGGAGGCGCTGGACGACCACGTGGGCCGCCCGCGGCTGCGCGCCCGCGCCGCGGTGCTGATGATGCGGCGTGGCTGGGTGCTGAGCCACGACTCCTCAGCCCTCGAGCAGGAGATGCCGATCCTGCGTCCGCGCGAGCCGCTGGTCCACATCACCAGGCCGGGCTTCACCAACGCCTGGACCGAGTACGGCGTCCGCCACCACCTGGCCCGGTTCTCCGAACGACAGGTGGTGGAGGTCAACGGCCTCCGGGCCCTCGACCTCGCCCGCACCGCGGTGGACATCGCCCGCGAACGCGGGGTCGTGGACGGCGTCGTGGCCTGCGATGCGGCCATGCAGCGGGGCGTGACGCGCGCGGAGCTCGAGGCGGCGTACGCCGTGATGGCGAACTGGCCGGGCGTCCGGGCCGCTCGCGAGGCCGTCGCCCTCGCCGATGACGGCGCGGAGTCGGTGCACGAGTCGCTCACCCGGCTGCTGGTGCTGGAGGCGGGCATCGGGACGCCCGAGACCCAGTTCCCGGTGCGCACGGCGGAGGGCGTGAAGTGGTGCGACCTCCGGGTGGGCAACCACATCGTGGAGGCCGATGGCCGGGTCAAGCTGGTCCCCGTCGCCGACGGCGGTGTCGCGTCGGCGCCGGCGCACGAGGTCGCCTGGGAGGAGCGCAAGCGCGAGCGGCTGGTCCGCGACGAGCGGCTCGGCGTCTCGCGCGTCTACTGGGAGGACCACTGGGGCGCCCGTCGCCGCGCTGCGATCGACCGGTTGCGCGCGGATGCGGCCGACACCGCGGCGCGGTACGGCACCGAGCTCGACGAGCGCCTGGCGCGCGAGGCAGCGCTGATCCGCAGGGAGTACGGCGACCGCCGGGGCGGCCGGCGCTCCGGGCGCCGACTCGGGCCGGCCTAGCCACGTCGCGTCGGGGCAGCCGGCGCCGGGACCGGGCCTCGGCGCGTCGAGGCGCGGGGCGAGGCGTCGGGGCGCCGGGGCACGGGCCGCCCGGAACCAGCTACCACGGTGCAACGGCATCTGCCACGGTCTCAGAACCGGTCACAGCACCGTGGCAGAGGACCGAACACCGAGTTACAAGCGCCGCCGCGCCGCCGCCCCACGCCCCTCACCGCGCCAGCCAGGCGGCGTAGGCGTCGAACGAGAACGGCCGGCCGAGGAAGCTCTCGACGAGGGTGGCTGCGTCGGCGGAGCCGCCGGGGACGAGCACCCGGTCGCGGTAGCGGGCGGCGGTCCGCAGCTGCTCCGGCGCGAAGAGGTCGCCGGACCCGTCGGCTTCGAAGGCGCTGAACAGGTCCTTGGCGATGACCAGCGACCACATGTAGGTGTAGTAGCCGGAGCTGTAGCCGCCGAGGTGGCCGAAGCTGGCGAACATGTGGGTGCCGGGCAGGTACGGCAGCGCGGCGTACCGACCCTGCAGCTCGATCATCCGCTCGGTGAGGTCGGGGACGTCCGCGGCGGCCCGGTCGGCGTGGAACCAGTAGGACATCGCGGCGTAGAACATCTGGGTGCGGACGTAGATGCCCTTGCCGTAGTCGTCCGCCTCGCGCATCGCCTCGACGAGCGCCGCGGGGATCGGCTCGCCCTCGTCGTCGGTGGCGAAGGTCCGCAGCACCTCGGGGCGCCAGGCCCATTCCTCGAGCATCTGGCTGGGCGCCTCCACGAAGTCCCACTCGGTCGCGACGCCGGCGAACCGGAACCACTCCCCGTGCCCGGCGAGCACGTGGTGCAGCAGGTGGCCGAACTCGTGGAAGAGGGTGACCACGTGGTCGTGCTCCATCAGGCCGCGCGAGAAGTTGCAGACCAGCACGCCCTCGGGCAGCTGCACGCCCGCGACCCCGTCGGTCAGCGTGAACTGCGCGGCGTGCTTGTACTTGCCCTCGCGCGGGTGGAGGTCGAGATAGATCCGGCCCAACCGGTCCCCACCACCCGGTCCACCGCCCGGCCCACCATTCGGCCCACCGCCCGGCCCACCACCCGGCCCCTCCGCCGCGTCGACGCGGAACACGTCGTACGCCGTGACCTCCTCGTGCCACACCGGCACGTCCACCTCCTCGTAGCGGAGGCCGAACAGCCGGCCGGTCACGTCGAGCAGGCCCTGCCGCACCTTGGGGAAGGCGAAGTAGGTGCGCACCCGCTGCGCGTCCACCCGGTGCTGCTCGGCGCGCACCAGCTCTGCGTAGTGGAAGTAGTCGTAGCCGGGGACCTCGACGGCGTCGGGGAAGTCCTCGCGGTAGCGCTCGAGCAGCTGGGCGAGGTCGCGCCGCATCGGCGCCTCGGCGGCGGCGGCGATCCGGTCGATGAACTCCGGGATGCGCCGCGACGGCTCCTCCCGACCGACCCCCGACCCCGCACCCGACCCAACACCAGGCCCGCTGCCGATCATCTTCACGTCGACGTCGTACGACGGCCAGTCGGGGTAGCCGACGGTGGTCGCGAGCTCGTGCCGCAGGGCGAAGAGCTCCTCCAGCAGCGGCTCGGTGGCCGGCCAGCCGCGCTCGAGGAACGCGACGGTGATGGCACGGCGCAGCTCCTGGTCGCGCGCGAACATCCGCACGGGCACCGCGTCGGGATAGTCGGTGGTCACGGTCACCAGGCCGTCGTCGTCGGCCGGGTGGGCGGCCAGCCAGTCCTCCGGGAGGCCGGCGAGCTGCTCGGGCCGGACGCGGACGGTGCGCACGTCGTCGCGGACCACGCGGCTGAACTCCTGGTCGAGCTCGGTGATCCGCCGGCGGACCGCGCTGATCCGCTCGCGCGTGGCGTCGTCGCGGTCGACCCCGGACCGCCGGAAGTCGGCACGGACCTTGGCCAGCAGCCGCGCGGCGAGCGGGTCGCCGGCGACGTCGTCGTCGGCGATGCCCGCGAAGACGTCGTACAACTCCCGGTCCAGGCTCCACTGCGTCCCGGTGCGCTGCGCCTCCTGCTCGGCGTGGTCCGCGACGTCGCGCACCTCCTCGGACGGGTGCACGTTGCCCAGCAGCGACCCGAGCGCCGCGGCGTTGCCGAGATGACCCGAGGCCCGGTCCCAGGCGCGGAGGGTGTCGACCGCGTCGGCGCCCGGACCCGACCGCAGCTCGGCGACCAGTGCCTCCGCGCGGGCCAGCTCGTCCGCGGCCCGGTCGCGGACCCAGGCGGTCCACTCGTCCCAGTCGTCGGCGGCGGGCAGCGACAGCGGGTCCGGCGTCATGGCGACCACAGTACGAACCGACGGCCGCTGCGGCGACCGCGTTGCTGCCCGCCGCGCGGTCGGGGGCCCGGGACGGGACGGTGGCAAACCGTTCCGAGATGTGGCGGTCGCGAGGAGATCGCGTCGATCTCGTGTGGAGCGCGGATTGGGAGTGTTGAGCCATCGGGAGACAGCCCGCACCACGACCAGGAACACAACCAAGGAGCAGCACCGTCGACAGCTCGCCGAAGGTGCTCTCGTCGGTCGCCGACCTCGTGGTCAGGAAGGTCTGATCGACGTCCTGGTCGCCCCGAACGCGCTGCTGAGCATCATCAGCCGCTCGCAGCGTTCGGACCCGGCTCTCGACCGTCACTGGGGGGTGCGGTCGGGGGCCGGGTTCCTCCTACCACCCGGCAGGGGTTCGCCGCCCCTGTCACGAGACCGGCGCGCCGGACAAGGAGTTCTGATGACACCGCACACCTGGGCGTCCCGTGGCGCCGCCGCGGCCATGGTCGGCCTCGCCGCCCTCCAGCTCGCACGGGCGGGCGTCGGCCCGGCCGCCCCGCACCCGGACGCCTCTGCCGTGGCCTTCGGGTGCGCCACCCTGCTGGCGGCCATCGCGTTGTGGCGGGTGAGCTGCTTCGAGACCCGGCTCGTGGCCGCGGCGACCGTGGGCGCGCAGCTCGGCGCGCTGGCGCTCGCGGGCACCGTCGGCCTGCCCGGCGGTCCACGCGAGGACTTCGCGCCCCTGGTCGGCGAGGCGCTGCTGCTGCCCACAGCCGCGCTGTGGCTGCTCGCGGTCGACCGGCGGCTCCGGCAACTCAGCTCGTCCGCCTCCCGCCTCCCGGCTGTGCCCTCGCCCTATGCTCGGTGAGTGGTCGTGCGCCTGCTGATCGTCGAGGACGACGACGCCATCGCCGCTCCGCTCGTGCGGGCCGTGCAGCGGGAGGGGTACGACGTCCACCGCGTGGCGACGGGCAGCGAGGCGATCGACCACGTGGCCGCCGGTGCGACCGACCTGGTGCTGCTCGACCTGGGCCTTCCGGACCTGGACGGCCTCGACGTGTGCCGTCGGCTTCGCAGCGACGGCTACGCGGGCGGCATCCTGATCCTGACCGCCCGGGCGGGCGAGCTCGACCGCGTCGTCGGCCTCGACGTCGGCGCGGACGACTACCTCGCCAAGCCGTTCAGCCTGTCCGAGCTGCTCGCCCGCATCCGGGCGCTGCTGCGCCGGTCCGCTCGTGCCGGCGGCACCGATCTGGCACCGGCGACCGGCCACGAGCCGCCCGCGACCGCGACCACGGCCGGAGCACCCGAAGCCGGCTCGGGCGCCCGCCTCCGGGTGGACCGCGCGGCACGCCGGGCCTGGGTGGGCGGCGCGGAGCTGCCGCTGACGGCGAAGGAGTTCGACGTGCTGGTGCTGCTCGAAGCGCAGCGCGGGGCCGTGGTGACGCGGGAGACACTGATGGCCGAGGTCTGGGACGAGAACTGGTTCGGCTCGACCAAGACGCTCGACGCCACCGTGGGGCGCCTGCGGCAGAAGCTGCAGGACGGCGGCGCGCCGGTCGTCCTCGGCAACGTCCGCGGCGTCGGGTTCCGCCTGGAGGACGCGCCGGCCGATGCGTGAGCGCCTCGTCCTCGCGTTCGTGGGTCTCACGGTCGCGGTCATCGGGCTGTACGGCGTACCGCGCGCCTACGTCCTCGCCGACCGGGTGGAGCACGAGCAGCAGTCCGCGCTCGACGGCATCGCGGACACGCTCGCCGCGCTGGCGGACGAGCGGCGCGCCGCGGGCGGGACGGTCGACGAGCAGCTGCTCGGCCACGGGCTGGTCGCGGCCGACCACGTCGAGCTCACCCGGCCCGGGGGCGACGTCGTGACCGCCGGCGACCCGGCGGCCGCCCCGCGCGGCGGGCTCGCGGAGACCCGCGTGCTCGATGACGGGAGCACGCTGCGACTCAGCATCGCCGACAGCACGGTCAGTGACAGCGTCCGCGAGGCGATCACGCCGTTGGTGGTGATCGGCCTGGTGCTCGCCGCCGCCGCGGGACTGCTGGGGTTCGCCCTCGCCCGGCGCCTCTCGCGCCCGTTCCAGGACCTCGCCGAGGCCGCCCGGTCGCTCGGCTACGGCCGGTTCGACATCCACGTGCCGCCGTACTCCGTGCCCGAGGCCGAGGCGATCGGTGCGTCGCTGCGAGGCGCGGCGGCGCAGCTCGACCTGCTGGTCCGCCGCGAGCGGGAGTTCGCCGTGAACGCCTCCCACCAGCTGCGTACTCCGATCACGGCGCTTCGGCTGGGCCTGGAGGATCTCGCCATGTGGCCGGACACCTCGTCGGCAGCGCGGGAGGAGCTCGGCAGGGCGCTCGGCGAGCTCGACCGGCTCAGCGCCGCCATCGACGAGCTGCTCGACCTGGCCCGCGGACGGCGCCTCGGCGAGCACACCGACCTGGACCTCGCCGCGTTGGTCGCGGCGTGCGTCCGGCGCTGGGAGCGCGCCGTCGCGGAGCTCGACCGGCGGGTCGAGGTGCACGCCGAGGGCGCCGTACCGGCCCGGCTGCCCACCGGCCCCGTGGAGCAGGTGCTCGACGTGCTGCTCGACAACGCCCGGCTGCACGGCAGCGGGACGATCACCGTCCACACCCGCGACGCCGGCACCCACCTGGAGGTCGCGGTCCAGGACGAGGGCGCCGCCGAGCTGGGTGCGGACGTCTTCCACCGCGGCGTCAGCACCCGGGCCGCAGGTGAGCTGACCAGCGGGATCGGCCTGGCCGTGGCCGCGGAGCTGGCCGAGGTCGCCGGCGGCCACCTCTCGGTCGACGACTCCGCACCGACGACCCGGTTCGTGCTGTGGCTGCCGCGCCCGGACCGCGCGGTCAGCGAGTGACCAGCTCGCCCCGCCGCCGCTCGAGGTAGGCCCGCTCGGCGACGTTGGCCGTCGCGGCCAGCGCGGCGTCGTACGCCTCGCGGGCCTCGGCGCTGCGCCCGAGGCGGCGCAGGAGCTCGGCGCGCGTCGCGTGCCAGGGGTGGTACGACGCCAGCGGCAGCCGCTCCACGATCGCGAGCGCGACGTCGGGCCCGTCGAGCTCGGCGACGGCGACCGCCCGGTTGAGCGCGACGACGGGGGACGGGTCGATCGCGGCCAGCTGGTCGTAGAGCGCCACCACCTGCGACCAGTCGGTGTCGGCGGCGGACGGGGCGTCGGTGTGCACGGCGTTGATCGCGGCCAGCAGCTGGTAGCGGCCGGGCCGGTTGACGGCGAGGCACCGCCGCACGAGGTGGTGCCCTTCGGCGATCAGCTCGGCGTCCCAGCCGGCCCGGTCCTGCTCGGAGAGCGGCACCAGCTCGCCGCGGCGCACGCGGGCCTCGCGACGCGCCTCGGTGAGCAGCAGCAGGGCGAGCAGCCCGGTGGTCTCCATGTCGTCGGGCAGCAGGGCATGGAGGACGCGCGCCAGCCGGATCGCCTCCGTCGTGAGCTCGGTGCGCACCGGCGCCCCCTCGCCGGAGGCGAGGTAGCCCTCGTTGAACACCAGCATCAGCACGGCCAGCACGGTGGCGACCCGATCGGGCAGCTCCTCGGCCTCCGGCACCCGGTAGGGGATCCGCGCCGCCTTGATCTTCGCCTTCGCGCGGGTGATCCGCTGGGCCATCGTCGTCTCCTGCACCAGGAAGGCGCTGGCGATCTCGGCCACGGTCAGACCGCCCAGCAGCCGCAGCGTCAGGGCGATCCGGGCCTCGGGCGCCAGGGCCGGGTGGCAGCAGGTGAAGATCAGCCGCAGCCGGTCGTCCTCGATGGGGCCGATCGGGACATGGGGTGTGGGGTCGTGGATCATCACCGCCGCCTGGTGCTTGTCGTCGCGCTTCTGCTCGCGCCGGATGCGGTCGATCGCCCGGTTGGCCGCGGTGGTGGTCAGCCACGCACCCGGGTTGGGGGGCACGCCGGACTCCGGCCACTTCTCCAGCGCGGTGACGAGCGCCTCCCCCGCCGCGTCCTCGGCGAGGTCGATGTCGCCGAACCGGCGGACCAGGGAGGCGATCAGCCGGCCGTGCTCCTCGCGGAAGACCCGCTCGACCTCCGCCGCGGCCGGCTCGTCCTGCGGCCGGGTCACGCGTCGGCGGGCGGCTCTGGCTGGAACGGCCGCACCTCGACCTTGCCCTGGCACGCCCGGGACCCCTCGGTCGCCCAGCGCAGGGCGGCGTCGAGGTCGGGGGCCTCGATCACCCAGAACCCGCCGATGTGCTCCTTGGTCTCCAGGTACGGGCCGTCGGTGAGCACCGGCGTCTCGCCCGTGCCGTCGACCACCGTCGCCGTCTCGGCACCCTCGAGCCCGCCGCCGAAGACCCAGGCGCCCTCGTCCTGGAGCCGCTGGTTGAACCTCTCGACCGCGGCGAACATCTCCGGCCACTGCTCCTCGGGGACCTTGGCGTACTCCTCCTCGTTGCCGTGGACGGACAGCAGGTACTGGGTCATGGCTTCTCCTCGTCTCTGGGCGGCCACTCCGACCGCCCGGTCACCCTCTCCACGATCGGGCGTGCACGGATACGACAGGTGCTGCGTGGAATTCTGAGCGCACCGCGGTGTCCGTAGCATCCTCGCGTGAGTCTCCGCGGGATGCTGGCCGACACCCGGCCGTTGCGGAACCCGCACTTCCGCCGCCTGTGGGTGGCGAACATCATCACCGTCGTCGGCGCCCAGCTGACCGTCGTCGCGGTGCCGGCGCAGATCTACTCGATCACCGGATCCTCGGCCTACGTCGGCCTGACCGGCGTCTTCGGACTGGTGCCCCTGGTGGTCTTCGG
Source organism: Nocardioides proteolyticus (assembly GCF_051280635.3). Taxonomy (NCBI): domain Bacteria; kingdom Bacillati; phylum Actinomycetota; class Actinomycetes; order Propionibacteriales; family Nocardioidaceae; genus Nocardioides; species Nocardioides proteolyticus. The sequence continues at coordinate 12,162 of NZ_JBNBPO030000017.1, forward strand.
CCTGTGGGGCGGCGCGCTGGCCGACCACTTCGACCGCCGTACCATCCTGGTCGTCACGACGGTCGGGCTGATCGGCACCGCGGTCCTGTTCTGGGCGCAGGCGGCCGTCGGCCTCGACAACGTGTGGGTGCTGCTGGGGCTGTTCGCCGTGCAGCAGGCGTTCTTCGCCGTCAACCAGCCCACCCGGTGGGCGGCGCTGCCGCGGCTGCTCGACGACGAGGACCTGCCCGCCGCCAACGCGCTGAACACCACGGTGATGCAGGCCGGCGCCATCGCGGGGCCGCTGGTCGCCGGCGTGCTGATCCCGTTCGTCGGCTACTCCTGGCTCTACCTCATCGACTCCCTGACCCTGCTCGCCACACTGTCCGCGGTCGTCCGGCTGCCCCGGCTCCCGGTCGAGGGCGTGACCGGCACCCCGGGCCTGCGGTCGGTGTTCGCAGGCCTCGCCTACCTGCGGACGCAGCCGGTGCTGCTGATGTCGTTCGTCGTGGACCTGATCGCGATGGTCTTCGGGATGCCGCGGGCGCTGTTCCCGGAGATCGCCCACGAGAGCTTCCTCGGTCCCGAGGAGGGCGGCCTGGCGTTCGCCCTGCTCTTCGCGGGGATCCCAGCCGGCGCGGTGGTCGGCGGCGTCTTCTCCGGCTGGGTGTCGCGGGTGGAGGCCCACGGTCGCGCCGTCGTCGCCTCGATCCTGGTCTGGGGACTGGCCATGATCGGCTTCGGCGCCGCCGTCGGGCTGGCCGACGCGCTCCCCGGCTCGGCGCGCGGGTGGCTGGTCGTCGCCGTGCTGATGCTGGTGGTCGGCGGCGCGGCCGACATGGCGTCCGCGGCGTTCCGGATGTCGATGCTGCAGAGCGCCGCCTCCGACGAGGTCCGGGGCCGGCTCCAGGGCATCTTCATCGTCGTCGTCGCCGGCGGCCCTCGTGTGGCCGACGTGACGCATGGCGCCGCCGCGGTCGTGGTCGGTACGGCGGCCGCGGCCGCCGGCGGTGGCGTGCTCGTGGTGGTGGGGACCGTCGCCGCGGCGCTGCTGGTGCCGTCGTTCGTGCGCTACCGGGTGGCCGCGGCGGGACGCGCCTAGGTCAGCAGGCCGCGGAGGTAGGCCGCCTGACCGACGTGCTGGGTGCAGTCGTTGACGACGCTGACCAGCCGGACGCCGAGCGTGACCGGCGGGTCCCACCGGGTGTCCACCACGCGGTTGAGGTCGTCGGGGCCCACCGTGCGCAGGAACGCGACCGTGGCCTCGTGGGTGGCCCGCTGGTAGTCGAGCAGCAGGTCGGCCGGGGCCTTCACCATGCCCACCTGCTCGCTGGTGTGGCCGTAGCCGATGTCGCCGGTGTCGAGCGGCAGCCCGAACCGGTCGGCGTACCCCTGCTCGGTCCAGACCTGGGCCGTGCCGGCGACGTCGGCGACGTGGTCGTCCTGGACCCGGGTGAGGTGCCACACCAGCCATCCCACCGGGTTGGCGTCGGCGCGCGGCCGGGTGGTGAGCGCGGCAGGGGGCAGGCCGTCGAGCAGGTGCTCCACGTCGTCGCGCACCCGCTGGAAGGAGTCGACGAGGAGGTCGGCAGGGGTCATGCTGCCGAACGTACGGCGCCGCACCGACATCCGGCTCGACGGTGGGCCGGTGGGCGGCTGCCGGCGGACGGCCGCGGGCGCCGGCTCAGCGGACGGTGATCGGCACCGCCAGCGGGCGGCGTACGAACGGGCCCGGCGCCCAGGTGATCTGGTCGGGTTCCAGCTCCCAGCGAGGGATCCGGGTGACCAGCTCCTGCAGCGCGATGGTCGACTGCATCCGTGCCGCGGCAGCCCCCAGGCAGTGGTGGTGCCCCTGGCTGAAGGTCAGGATCTGCGTCGGCCGGCGGCGGACGTCGAGCTCGTCGGCGTCCGGGCCGTACTTGCGCGGGTCGCGGTTGGCCGCGGCGTAGAGGAGCAGGACCCGGCGGCCCTGCGGCACCACCCGACCGTGCAGCGCGACCTCGCGGGTCGTCGTGCGGGCCAGGCCCTGCACGGGCGAGGTCAGCCGCAGCAGCTCCTCCACCGCGTCCGGCACCAGTCCGGGGTCCTCGACCAGGAGGCGGCGCTGGTCGGGTCGCCGCGCGAGCAGCTCCAGGGAGCCGCCGAGCAGGCCCGTCGTGGTGTCGTTGCCGCCGGTGATCATGGTGAACACGAAGCCGAGGATGGCCAGCACGTCGGTGCGCGCCTCCTCCTCGTCGGCGGCGGCGACGAGGTGGGACACCGTGTCCTCTGCCCGCTCGCCCCGCGCCTGCTCGGCACGGCGCCGGTCGACGAGGGCGGTGAAGTAGGCCATCAGCTCCATCGTGGCGCTGGCCGCGCCACCCATCGCCTCGGCGGGCCCACCCTCGGCGTTGGCGGCCACGATGGCGTCGGTCCACGCGTCGAACCGGTCGCGGTCGGCGGCCGGCACGCCGAGGTAGTGGGCCACCACCATGCTCGGCAGCGGCTTGAACAGCTCGGCCACGACGTCGCCGCCGCCGGCCTCCCGGAGCCGCTCGACCCGCTCGACCACGAAGGCCCGCACCGCCGGCTCCAGCTCCCGCACCTGTCGCGGGGTGAAGCCGCGGGCGACGAGCCGCCGGAACGCGGTGTGCACCGGCGGGTCGGTCATCACGAACGGCGGGTTGTCGGCCAGCCCGATCCGCTCGAGGTCGTCGTACGCCGTGGTGAGGCCGTGGGCGCTGCTGAAGGTCTCGGTGTCGACGGCGGCCGCGAGCACGTCGGCGTGCCGGCTCAGGACGTAGTAGTCGTCCTGGGGTCGGCGCGGTGGCACGACGTGGTGGACCGGGTCGTGCTCGCGCAGGGCGGCGTACGACGGCCACGGGTCGCGCCAGGCGTCACCACCGCCGGGGACGTAGCGGACGGCGAGATCGGGCACCGCGCCAGCATGGAACACGTTCCACCCCGCCGTCGAGTCCCACGCGTCACATCACCCGGCCGGAACTTGCACCTCTCGGCCGTTGCACTGGCCGTGAAGTGCAGGAATCACCGGTCCACCGGTGATTCCCTGCACCCGCCCGGGCCACCCTCAGGCCTGCACCGCCACCGGCACCGAGCTGCCCACGGTGCGGTTCTCCGCGTCGACCATCCAGGCGAGCTGCTCGATGCGCTCGATGATGGTGTGCAGGAGGTCGGCGGTGGTGGGATCGGCCGCGTCGACGTCGTCGTGGATGCGGCGGGCGGTGCCGCTCACCGCGTAGAGCGAGGCGACGATCCGGTCGACCGCCTCGCGGGTGTCGACCTCGCCGGTCGGGAACGGCGGCAGGCTGGTCTGCGCGGCGATCCGGGCGGCGCTGCCGTCGGGGACGACGTAGACGGCGCGCATCCGCTCGGCGACCTCGTCGGAGAAGTCGCGGGCGGCATCGACGATCTCGTCCAGCTGCAGGTGCAGGTCGCGGAAGTTGGGGCCGACGATGTTCCAGTGCGCCTGCTTGCCCTGGAGCGCGAGGTCGCTGAGGTCGACCAGCAGCTGCTGGAGGTGGCCGGCGAGCTGCTCGTCGGCCTGGAAGGCCGGGTGCGAGACGTGCTTGTCGTGCTGGTGACGGGTCGCGGTGGTCGACATGGGGGATGCTCCCTTCGCTCGGTTGCTCGTGGATCCGTGCGGATTCCGATGTCCCCACTCAAGCAGGTTTTCTGGATCCATTCCAGAAAAGGAAGCCTTGCCTAAGCCGTCCGGCCCGCCCGTCGGCCCTGTCCCCGGCCCCTGCCGCTCCCTGCCCCTCCCTGCCCACCGCGCCGGACCGCCGATGAAAACCACTGTCGGTGCCGGTCCCTAGGGTCGGAGAATGCTGGTGCCGGCTGGCACCTTCCCCCCACAGCACGACGAGAGGCGCAGGCGAGCGAATGACCAACCCCCCGATGATCCGCGCCAGCGGACTGGTGAAGCGCTACAAGAGCGTCGAGGCCCTCCGTGGGCTCGACCTGGAGGTCCCCGAAGGCAAGGTCCTGGCGCTGCTGGGGCCCAACGGCGCCGGCAAGACGACGGCGGTCCGCTGCCTCACCACGCTGCTGCGCCCCGACGAGGGCTCGGCGGAGGTGGCCGGCGTGGACGTGCTGGCCGACCCCGTCGGCGTGCGCGCGAAGATCGGCCTCTCCGGGCAGTACGCCGCGGTCGACGAGCACCTGACCGCCTACGAGAACCTCGTGATGATCGGCCGGCTCTACCACCTCGGCAAGGGTGCCGCGCAGCAGCGGGCCCGGCAGCTGCTCGAGCGGTTCGACCTGACCGAGTTCGCCGACCGTCCGGCCAAGACCTACTCCGGTGGCCAGCGCCGCCGGCTCGACCTGGCCGGCGCGCTGGTGGCCGAGCCCCCGGTGATCGTCCTCGACGAGCCGACCACCGGTCTCGACGTCCGCAGCCGTCAGCAGATGTGGGACGTGATCCGCGAGCTGGTGACCGGCGGTACGACGCTCCTCCTCACGACGCAGTACCTCGAGGAGGCCGACCGGCTGGCCGACGACATCGTGGTCATCGACCACGGCCAGGCCATCGCCCGCGGCACCGCCGACGAGCTGAAGGCCCGCACCGGCGGCGAGCGGATCGAGGTCGTGCTCGCCGACGCCGAGGACCGCGACGCGGCCGCGCGGGTCCTCGCCGAGGTGACCGTCGGCGACGTGCACGTCAGCGACAACGGACGCGAGCTCACCGCGGCGGCGGGCGGCAGCGGCGCGAGCGACCTGCTCCGCGTGCTTCAGGGCTTCGAGCGGGAGACGGTGACGGTGCTCGACGTGGGCCTGCGCCGACCCACCCTCGACGACGTGTTCCTCGCCCTCACCGGCCACGCCGCCGAGGACGCAGACCCCACCGACGGTCCCGACGGTGCCGGTGCCGGTGCCGGTGGTGCCGATGGAGACACCGAGAAGGAGCTGGCCCGATGAGCACTGCCGCGCAGGCCCTGTCCGACGGCTGGGTCGTCGCCCAGCGCAACCTGGTCAAGATCAAGCGGGTGCCCGAGGTGCTCGTCTTCGTGCTGATCAGCCCGATCATGTTCGTGCTGCTGTTCGCCTACGTGTTCAGCGGCGCGATCGACACCGGCGGCTCCGTGGGCTACAAGGAGTTCCTGATCGCCGGCATCTTCGCCCAGACCGTGGTCTTCGGCGCGACGTTCACCGGCGCCGGGCTCGCCGAGGACATGCAGAAGGGCATCATCGACCGGTTCCGATCGTTGCCGATGTCGCGATCAGCGGTCCTGGTGGGCCGCACGACCTCCGACGTGGTCTACAACGTGCTGTCGCTGATCATCATGGCGCTCACCGGCCTGCTGGTCGGATGGCGGATCCGCGAGGGCGTGGTCGACGCGATCCTCGGTTTCGCGCTGCTGCTGCTGTTCGCCTACGCGATCAGCTGGGTGATGGCGTACGTCGGGCTCCTCGTGCCCAGCGTCGAGGTGATCAACAACGCCTCCTTCATCGTGATCATGCCGCTCACCTTCGTCTCCAACGCCTTCGTGCCGACCCACACCTTCGGCGGGGTCCTGGAGGTGTTCGTGTCGTGGAACCCGGTGTCGACGCTGACCCAGGCGTGCCGCGAGCTGTTCGGCAACACCGGCGGCATGCCGGTGCCCGACGCCTGGCCGATGCAGAACCCGGTGGCCTACACGCTGATCTGGGTGGGCCTGATCCTCGCGGTGTTCGGGCCGCTCTCGGTGCGCCAGTACCGGCTCACCACCAGCAAGTAGCCCTCGGCAGCCCCGCGCCCCCACCCCGCCGGCCCGCGCCGCACTCCGCCCGGTTTGCGGCCGGGCGCGGCGGGGCAGGGGTCGGGCCTGCCGGCAGAAGGGTGTCCCGTGTCCAGCTACGACGAGATCTGGTCGACGATCGAGAAGATCGTCGACGCCGCCATCGAGGCCGAGATGGCCCGCAACCACTTCTTCCGCGTCGGCGACGACTACCAGATCGCGCACCGCGAGAGCGACGTCGGCGACGGCTGGTCCGGCGGCACGGTCAACGGTCCCGGCTCCGGCCAGGTCCGGTGGATCGTGCAGCCCGACCGCTTCCTGGTGGCGTGGCCAGACCAGCACCTGGAGCTGGTCGCGAGCATCTACGACAAGTGGCAGACCGCCGTGCCCGAGGTGTTCCGCGGCTGGACCTGGCTGCCGGACCCGGCGGCCATGGTCGACGACGTCAACCGGGTCATCCAGGCGGCGCAGCGGATCTCGCAGGGCGAGGACCTCGAGGACGGCCCGCGGATCCCGGCGCACCCCACCCTCCCGGGCAACCTCGCCGAGGCCAACGGCATCCTCGAGAACTTCGAGGGCGGCACGGTCAGTGCCTTCCGGGTCAACTACACCCGGCGGCTGACCGGGACCGTGCTGCCCAACCAGTGCGGCCTGATCTGCGAGATCGCGGAGGGCATGCTGGCCGAGGCGGCGATCTTCAACGAGGCCCGCTCGTCGGTGGTGAGCATCGCCGACTCGATGCTCGCCGCGATGAAGGCAGCGAAGCCGTCGGCCGAGGAGTCCGGCAGCACCGACGCGCTGCTGACCGTTCTCGGCATCGGGCTGTCGTTCGCCGGGATCTTCGCCACCGGCGGGGTCGCCACGGCCATCGGTCTGGCGTCCACGACCCTCAGCACGGTCACCGCGTTCCAGGGCTCGGAGAAGTCGGTGTCGCTGGCCGCCGACCACCCGGACGCCGTGCTCGACGCGGCCCGGGAGGCACTGACCACGCTCAACGACGACATCACCAGCGAGGAGACCGCGGTGCAGGCCACGTTCCGCGGGGTGGCCGACGCGCTCGACGGGCCGATCGGCCGCTACGACCTGCGCGCGCCGAGGGACCTCACCGGCTCCACCAGCCATCAGGAGCTGGTGGGCAGCCCGACCCTGCTCGACGTGGACACCGAACGGTTGCGGAAGGTGGCGCACACCTTCCTGCCGCCGATCGCCGACCTGCTCGACGCGGCCGCGGTGCGGCTGGACCCGTGGCCCGCCCTCTGGACCCGGTCCTACGACATCGGCGTCGACTCCGACGGGCCGCACACCGAGCGCGTGGCGGCGAGCCAGGCATTGGCCAGCGTGCTCGTCGGCACCGCGGCCGAGCTGCGCAACGCCTGCGACCACCTGCTGATCGCCGCGGGCGACTTCGACCGCACCGAGGGCGGGGTGGAGGCCGCCCTGCGGCACCACGCCGAAGAGGTCCGCGAGCAGCCACTGCCCGACGTGCCGTTCGAGCCGCCGCCCTCGCCCTGGGCGGGCAAGCCGCTGGTGCCCTACTTCTGAGCGACCTGCTGACCGGCCCGCTGAGCGAGCCGCTGAGCCGCCTGCTGGGCCGCTTGCTGGGCCGCCTGCTGGGCGACCTCAGACCCCCACGAGGGCGGAGCGCTCCTGCGGCGCGTCCGGCTCGCCGCCGTACAGCCTGACCGGCAGTGCCTCCACGCCGTAGACGGCGGAGAGCTTGCGGAAGTCGAGGTCGTCGATGTCCGCGGCCATCGTGAGGCCGGGGAACCGCTGGGCCAGCATCCGCAGCGAGGTGCGGAGCTCCATCCGGGCCAGCTCGGCGCCGACGCAGCGGTGCATGCCCCAGCCGAAGGACAGGTGCCGCACCGGCTCCCGCGTGGGGTCGAAGGTGTCCAGGCCCTCGCCGAGCCGGGGGTCGCGGTTGGCCGCGAGCAGCGAGACGCCGACCGCGTCGCCGGCGCTGATCGGCACGCCGCCGACGGTCACGTCCCGCTTGGCGAACCGGAGGAACGCCAGCTGGACGACGCAGAGGTGGCGGAGCAGCTCCTCGACGACCCGGTCCACCGAGGCGGGGTCGGACCGCAGCATCCGGCCGGCCTCCGGCGTGGTCGCGATCAGGTAGGCGCCGAGGGCCAGCATGGAGGCCGACGTCTCGTAGCCGCCGAGGAACACCCCGTCGGCGATGCCGCCGAGCGTGACGTCGTCGAGCTCGTCCCCGTGCTCCCGGAGGAGGGCCCCGATCAGGCCGTCCCCCGGGGCGGAGCGCTGCGCGCGGACCGCGTTGATGAGGAACTCGCGGGTGTGCGCGGCCGCGCCGAACGCGCCGGCACCGCCCTCGGTGAGGTCGAACCGCGCGACGCCCAGCTCCAGGAACCGCTGGCGGTCGTCGACGGGCAGGCCCAGCAGGTCGCAGATCACGTCGAACGGCACCGCGAAGGCGAACTCCTGGACGAGGTCGACGGGCGCACCCCCGCAACCCGCCTGCTCCATCGCGTCCAGCCGCTGGGCCACGATCGCCTCGATGCCCGGCTGGAGCCGTGCGAGGCGTCGCATGGTGAACTCGGGCGTGAGGTAGCGGCGCAGCTGCGTGTGCAGCGGCGGGTCGGTCATGCCGAGCCCGCCGATCTGCTCCTCGGCGGACCGGCCCTCCTGGGAGACGAACTGTCCGAGGTCGTTGGACCAGGTGTCGGCGTCGCCGGCCAGCACCTGCCTCGCCTCGTCGTACCCGCTGACCAACCAGACGCCCTTGCCGAACATGTCGGCGAGCTTCTTGACGGGCTGCTCGGCCTGGACCTCCATCAGCTCGGGCAGCGGGTCCAGGCCGGTGCGCTTGAGGGGGAGGGTGACGTTGTCGGGGAGGAAGCGCAGCTTGCGGAGGTCGATGCCGTTGCGCATCGTCCGGTTGAGGAGCCAGACGCCGACGCGCCTCCTCGCAGCGCCGAGCGCAGGGCCGATGGGGGGGAGCCGCATGGCGGCTATTCCACCAGACCAGGCGCCTGCGGCAATCGGTTTTCGGCCCCTTGTCGACCCTGGTCCGGCCCTGGTCCGGCCCTGGTCCGACCCTGACCCGACCCTGACCCGACCCTGACCCGACCCTGGGATGTCCCTGACCCGCGGGCGCGGCGAGGGCTGTCACGGGCCTCACACGCCGGGGGAAGCCGCGGCAGGCGGATCCGGCGTCTAGCCTGAGGGCATGGTGGAGTGGCATGCCTGGGACGCGGCGCTGTTCGACCTCGACGGAGTGGTGACGCCGACCGCCGAGGTGCACATGCGCGCGTGGGCCGCGATGTTCAGCGAGTTCCTCGAGCAGCGGGCGAGGACCGAGGGCGTGGAGTACCCGCCCTACACCGAGCAGGACTACTACGACCACGTCGACGGGAAGCCCCGGTACGACGGCGTCCGCTCCTTCCTCGAGTCGCGCGGCATCCACCTGCCCGAGGGGTCGCCCGACGACCCGCCGACGGCGGAGACGGTGTGCGGACTCGGCAACCGCAAGAACGACTACTTCGCCAGCGTGCTCGACGCCGAGGGCGTGGTGGCCTACCCCGGCTCGGTGGAGCTGATCCGTCGGCTGCACGCCGACGGCCTGCCGCTGGCGGTCGTCTCCTCCTCGCGCAACGCCCCCGACGTGCTGGCGGCGGCCGGGCTCAGCGACTACTTCCGGCTGGTGGTGCACGGTGGGGTCGCGGCCGAGCTGGGCCTTCCGGGGAAGCCGGCTCCCGACACCTTCAGTCACGCCGCCCGGCAGCTGGGCGCCACGAACGAGAGGGCCGTCGTGCTCGAGGACGCCCTCAGCGGTGTCGCGGCCGGTCACGCCGGCGGCTTCGGCCTGGTGATCGGCGTCGACCGCGGTGCGGGGGCGAAGGCGCTCACGGACGCGGGCGCCGACCTGGTGGTGCAGGACCTGGCCGAGCTGCTGTCGGGACAGCCGACGTGACGCCGGTACCCGAGGGCCCCGGCCCCTCCCACAAGGCGCCGCCGCTCGAGGACCCGCTCGACCGGTCGCGCTTCCCGGTCGACGAGTGGCGCCTCGTCGAGACCCGCTTCTGCGACGAGGACCTCGGCACCACCGAGTCGCTGTTCTCGGTCGGGAACGGCTATCTCGGCCTGCGGGGCAACTACTCCGAGAGCCGGGACGCCCACTTCGACGGGACGTTCATCAACGGCTTCCACGAGACGTGGCCGATCTCCCACGCCGAGGAGGCCTACGGCTTCGCCCGGATCGGGCAGACCATCGTCAACGTGCCGGACCCGAAGGTGATCCGGCTCTACGTCGACGACGAGCCGCTGCACCTCTCGATCGCCGACCTCATCGAGTACGAGCGCGCCCTCGACTTCCGCACGGGTGTGCTGAGCCGCGACCTGGTCTGGCGCACCCCCGGCGGCAAGCGGGTGCGGGTGCGCAGCACCCGGATGGTGCCCCTGGAGCAACGTCACCTCGCCGTGCTGTCGTTCGAGGTGACCCTGCTCGACCAGCGGGCGTCGCTGGCGATCTCCTCCCAGCTGATCAACCGGCAGGACGCCGCGCTCGAGGACCCCGAGATCGACGAGGACGTGCTGGCCGGCGGCGACCCGCGCCAGGCCGAGGCGTTCGAGCGGCGCGTCCTGATCCCCCGGCTGCACGGCGCCGACCCGGAGACCGGCCGGATCAAGCTCGGCTACCGGACCGCCGAGAGCGGGATGACGCTCGGCGTGGTCGCCGACCACGTGCTGGAGACCGAGGCCGAGCACTCGATGAGCGTCCACTCCGAGGACGACCTGGCGAAGGTGATCTATCGGATCGCCGCGGATCGCGGGGTGCCGGTCCGGCTCACCAAGCTGGTCTCCTTCCACACCGCCACCACGGTGCCGCCCCGGGAGCTGATCGACCGCTGCGAGCGGACCCTCGACCGCACCCACGAGGAGGGCGTCGACCACCAGTACGCCGCGCAGGCGGCATGGTTGGAGGAGTTCTGGAGCCGGGCCGACGTGGAGGTGCCCGGTCACCCCGCCCTCCAGCAGGCCATCCGGTGGAACCTCTTCTCCGTGCTCCAGGCCTCGGCGCGCGCGGAGGGCCAGGGCATCCCGGCGAAGGGGGTCACCGGGTCCGGCTACGGCGGTCACTACTTCTGGGACACCGAGATCTACGTCCTGCCGTTCCTGACCTACACGATGCCGTGGGCCGCCCGCAACGCGCTGCGCTTCCGCTACACGCTCCTCGACAACGCCCGCCACCGCGCCCGCGAGCTGTCGCAGAAGGGCGCCCTGTTCCCGTGGCGGACGATCAACGGCCACGAGGCCTCGGCCTACTACGCGGCCGGCACGGCGCAGTACCACATCGACGCCGACATCGCCTACGCCCTGAGCCAGTACGTCAGCGCCACCGGCGACCACGAGTTCCTCGTCCTCGAGGCGATCGACATCTTCGTGGAGACCGCGCGCCTCTGGGCCGACCTCGGCTTCTGGCGCGACGAGAACCGGCGCACCTTCCACATCCACGGCGTCACCGGGCCCGACGAGTACACCACCGTGGTGAACGACAACCTGTACACCAACGTGCTCGCGCGCTTCAACCTGCGCCGGGCCGCCCGAGCGGTGTGGGAGCTCCAGCGCAACCACCCCGAGGCGTACGCGGAGCTGGTCCGCCGGACCGGGCTGACCGAGGACGAGCCCCAGGAGTGGGCCGACTGCGCCGCGGGCATGCTGATCCCGTTCGACGACTTCCTCGGCATCCATCCCCAGGACGTCAACTTCCTCGAGCGGGAGATGTGGGACCTGGAGAACACGCCGCTGGAGAAGCGGCCGCTGCTGCTCAACTACCACCCGCTGGTGATCTACCGGTTCCAGGTGCTCAAGCAGGCCGACGTGGTGCTCGCGCTGTACCTCCAGGGGGAGGAGTTCACGCCCGAGCAGAAGAAGGCCGACTTCGACTACTACGACCCGATCACCACCGGCGACTCGACGCTGTCGGCGTCGGTGCAGTCGATCATGGCCGCCGAGGTCGGCTACCACGAGCTGGCGCTGCGCTACTTCCTCTCCGCCCTCTTCGTCGACCTGGCGGACCGCCACCACAACACCGCCGACGGCGTGCACGTCGCGTCGACCGGCGGGGTGTGGAGCTCCCTGGTCGCCGGCTTCGGTGGCTTCCGCGACATCGGTACGGCGGCGGGCGAGCACCAGTTCCAGATCGACCCCAGGCTCCCGGAGTCGTGGGAGGCGCTCGTCTACCGGGTGACGCTGTGCGGCACCCGGGTGCGGGTGACGGTGCGCGCCGAGGAGCTCGAGCTCTTCGTCGAGAGCGGCGATGCGTCCGTGCCGTTCGACGTCCGCGGTGACGTGGTCACGGTCGCACCGGGCGAGCCCGTGGTCGTGCCGCTCAAGCACCAGGGCCCGCGGCTGGAGGGCGAGCCGCCGTACCCGGCCGGCGTCCAGCGCGCCGACGGCACGGTGATCTCGGCCATCGTGCCGACCGGCGACTGACGCCGGTGTCCGGCTGCGGTCGGCCGGGGTGGTCGGCCGGCATGAGGCGGCGGTGAGGCGCGCGTGGTGAGCCGGACCGCCGACCCCGGCACGGGTGAGGCGCCCCCCGCCGCACGCCCGTCGGACGCCCGCAGGTGGACGATGCTGGGCGTCAGCACGATGGCGCAGGCCTCGTCGGCGGCGATGGTGCACGGCCCGGCGTTCCTGATCCCGGCGCTCCACCACGACGCCGGGATGTCGCTTGCCGAGGCGGGCCTGGTGGCGGCCGCTCCGATGGCCGGCCTGATGTGCACGCTCGTCGCCTGGGGCCTCGTCGTGGACCGGCGCGGGGAGCGGTTCGCGATGCTGGCCGGGCTGTCCACGGTGGCCGCGGCCGGCGCGGCGGCGGCGGTGCTCGACGGGGTCTGGACGCTCGCGGCGGCGCTGCTGGTCGCCGGCGCCGCCTCGGGTGCCACCAACGCGGCGTCCGGCCGGGTGGTCGTCGGCTGGTTCCCGCCGGACCGGCGTGGGCTGGCGATGGGCGTCCGGCAGTGCGCCCAGCCGCTCGGCGTCGGGGTCGGTGCGCTCACCATGGCGGTGATCGCCGACGGCCGCGACGTGCACGCCGCGCTGTGGGTGCCGACCGGGCTGGCCGCCGCCGCGCTGGCCCTGGTGGCGGCGGTGCTGGCGGACCCGCCGCGCCCGCCCGCGGCCGAGCTCGGCGCCACCGCCAGCCCCTACCGCACCGACGGCTTCCTCCTCCGGGTGCACCTGACGTCGGCGATCCTGGTCGTGCCGCAGTTCGTGGTGTGGACGTTCGGGCTCACCTGGCTGGTCGACGACCTCGGGTGGGCGGCCGGTCTCGCCGGACTGGTCGTGGCGCTGACCCAGCTGCTCGGGGCGGCCGGGCGGATCGCGGCCGGCCACCTCTCCGACGCCGTCGCCAGCCGGGTCCGGCCGATGCGCTGGATCGCGTGGTCGGCCGCGGCCACGATGCTGGCCCTCGGGGCGGCCGCCGCGCTGCCCGGCGCCGTCGCCGCCGCCGTCGCGGTGCTGCTCCTGGTGGTCGGCTCGACCGTCACCGTCGCCGACAACGGCCTGGCCTACACCGCCGTCGCGGAGCGAGCGGGGCCGCACTGGTCAGGGCGCGCCCTGGGCGTGCAGAACACCACGCAGTACGTCGTGGCCGCCGCGGTGCCGCCGGTCGCCGGCGTCGCGATCACCGCGTGGGGGTACGGCGCCGCCTTCGCGCTGGCCGGGCTGCTGCCGCTGGTCGCCGTGGCGACGGCGCCCGTCGCCGCCGAGCGACCGTTCGGCTGAGCTCAGCGGGCGCGCCAGTCGGCCAGCAGCTCCTGCTCGCGCTCGGCGCTGATGCCGGTGACCGGAGCCGCCGGATCCTCGTCCAGCCACGCGCGGGTGTCCGCGCACGACGCACCCACCGGACGGGTGCGCAGGCCGGCCCGGTGCGCGGGCGCGGCGTCGTGGGCCAGCATGCCGTCGTACGCCGGCCGGGGGAGCCAGAGCGGGATGCTCTCCGGACCCGACCACGGCTGCACCCCGTGGGCCTTCAGGAACTGCTGGTCGACCCACACCAGCTCGGCGTCCGGGGCGCAGGCCCCCAGCAGCTCCGCGAACGTCAGCGGCGCCCCGACGGCGTCGTACACCGGATCGGCGCCTCCGCCGTGCTGCGCGTCCGGACCCTGCTCGGCGAGCGTCACCACCCACGCCGCCAGGTCGCGCACGTCGATCACCTGGACCACGTCGTCGGGGCGGCCCGGCGCGAGCACCGCCCCGCCCCGGCCGAGCCGGCGCGCCCAGTAGGCGAACCGCCCGGTCGGGTCGCCGGGACCGACGATCAGTCCGGGGCGGACGACGACGGCCGTCGCGGCCTGCTCCTGCACCAGCTGCTCGCAGCCGACCTTCATCGGCCCGTAGGCCTCCGGCGAGCGGGCGAGGTCGACGTCCTCGGCGACCGGCCGGTGCAGCCGCCCGACGCCGGGTCCGCCCGGGTCGGCGTCGTCGGCGTAGACGCTGATCGTGGAGACGAACACCCAGCGCGCGTCCGGGAGCGCGGCGAGCGCCCTGCGGACGTGCGACGGTCTCCGCGCCACGTCGACGACCGCGTCGAAGCGGTCCGTCGCGAGTGGTTCCGGCACGGCCTCGTCCCGGTCCCAACGGACGAGGGTCGCGCCCTCGGGGACGGTGCCGGACTCGCCGCGGCACGCGCAGACCACGGTGTGGCCGCGGCGCAGCGCCTCGGCCGCGACCTCACGGGACAGGAAGACGGTGCCGCCCAGGACCAGGAGTCTCATGGCGCCATCCCAGCGGCTCCGGGCACCGCGCGGTAGGGACTTCTGCTCGTGGCGGAAGGGCGGTCGCCCGCTGCCCAGCGCTCCGCCGTGGTCAGCTGGGGTGGTTGGCTGGGTGGGTGCGCACCTCCGTGCCTGCTCTCGTCGCCGTGGTCGTCCTGGTCGCCGCCGGGGCGGTGTCGGGCTGCGGTGGCGACGGCACTCCGAAGGACGGCGTGCCCGCGTCGACCTCCACGCCTCCGCGGTCGGCGACCGGGGAGGAGAGCGGGGCGAGCGGTCCGGCCACCGGTCCGCCGGTCTCACGAGCGCCCCGCCCGTCCCGCTCGACGGACCCCACCACCGGCCCGACCGCGGACCCGACCACCGGGCCGCTGCGGGGGATCGACGCCTCCCACCACCAGGGCGCGATCGACTGGCGACGGGTGGCCCGCCACGGCATCGCGTTCGCCTACCTCAAGGCGACCGAGGGCACCGGGTTCACCGATCCGCGCTTCGCCGAGAACCGGCGCGCGGCGCTGCGCGAGGGCATCCGGGTCGGCGGCTACCACTACTTCCAGCTCTGCTCGGACGGCGCCGCGCAGGCGGCACACTTCATCGCGGTGCTCGGCGACAACGCCGGCCGGCGCGGCCTGCCGCCGGCGATCGACCTCGAGCTGGCGGGCAGCTGCGCCACGCCGCCGGACCGGGCGGCCCTGCTCGCCGAGGTCCGCTCGTTCCTCGATGCCGTCGAGGAGCGCTTCGGCACCAGGCCGGTCGTCTACCTCTATCCCGAGCTCGAGGAGCGCTACTCGTTCGCTCGCGCGCTGTCGGCCTACCCGCAGTGGGTGCGCCGGCTCGGTGACCGCCCACCGCGGCGGGAGTGGCACCTCTGGCAGTACGACGACCGGGCCTCGGTCCCCGGCATCAACGGCCCCGCGGACCTGAACCTGATGCGGCGCTGAGCCGGAATACCGGCGGTCCTGACGCGTTGAACCCCCTATGGCCACGATCGACCTGACCGCAGGCAACTTCGAGCAGACCGTCCTCGACAACGACATCGTCTTCGTGGACTTCTGGGCCTCCTGGTGCGGCCCCTGCCGCAGCTTCGCGCCCGTCTACGAGGCGGCGTCGGAGGAGCACGGCGACCTCGTCTTCGGCTCGGTGAACACCGAGGAGGAGCAGCAGCTCGCTGCGGCGGCGCAGGTGAGCTCGATCCCGACGCTGATGGCGTTCAAGAAGGGTGCGCTCGTGTTCTCCCAGGCCGGCGCGCTGCCCGCCCCCGCGCTCGCCCAGGTGATCTCCGCGGTCCGCGACTTCGACGTCGACGCGGCCCTCGCCCAGTCCGGCGACGCCGCGGAGCAGCCCGGCGACCAGCCCGGTGCCTGACCTCCCGGTGGGCGGCCCGGCCGCGCCCGTCGGGATCCAGCTCGGCCTCGACACCTTCGGTGACGTCACCGTCGACGCCGACTCCGGCGTCCGGCTGCCGCACCACCAGGTGGTGCGCAACGTGGTGGCCGAGGCCGTGCTCGCCGACCAGGTCGGGGTCGACGCCATCGGCGTGGGCGAGCACCACCGCGACGACTTCGCCGTCTCGGCCCCCGACCTGGTGCTCGCCGCCGTCGCGGCCCGCACCGAGCGGATCCTGCTCGGCACCGCGGTCACGGTGCTCAGCTCCGACGACCCGGTCCGCGTCTACGAGCGGTTCGCGACGCTCGACGCCCTCTCGGGCGGCCGGGCCGAGGTGACCCTCGGCCGCGGCTCGTTCACCGAGTCCTTCCCGCTCTTCGGCTACGACCTCGCCGACTACGACCAGCTCTTCGCCGAGAAGCTCGACCTCTGGGCCGCGCTGCAGGGCGAGGGGCGGGTGAGCTGGGACCAGGGCCGGCTCCGCGCGCCGCTCCACGACGTCGAGCTCTTCCCCAGGACCGAGCGCGGCTCGGTGCCGACCTGGATCGGGGTCGGCGGGTCACCGGAGTCCGTGTTGCGCACCGCCCGCTACGGGTTCCCGCTGATGCTGGCGATCATCGGCGGGGAGCCGGCCCGGTTCGCGCCGTACACCGACCTCTACCGCCGTGCTCTCGACGAGCTCGGACAGCCGGCGCTGCCGATCGGCGTCCACTCCCCCGGGTTCGTCGCGGACACCGACGAGGAGGCCCGCGAGCTCCTCTACCCGCACTTCAAGGCCAACCGCGACCGGATCGGTCGCGAACGCGGCTGGGGACCGGTCACCCGGGCGCAGTACGACGCCGAGATCGAGCACGGCGCCCTGTTCGTCGGTTCGCCGGAGACGGTCGCGCAGAAGATCGCCAGCACCGTGCGGACCCTGGGCGTGCAGCGGTTCGACCTGAAGTACAGCAACGGGCCGCTGCCGCACTCCCACCTGCTGCGCTGCATCGAGCTGTACGGCACCCGGGTCGCCCCCCGCGTGCGCGAGCTGCTGTCCGGGTAGGGACGCCGGCGAGCCGCCCGCCCCGCCCGGCGTGCGCACGCCAGGACGGGACGGGCGCCCGGCCCGGACCGGGTGCCGGGGCCCCTCGCTGCTCCCGAACTCCCTGTCGCGAGGGACCCGTGCCCGTGGCGGGACGAAGTGGGGGCGCCCCGCCACGGGTGGTGCGATGGTCGGCGGTCGGCTAGAGGCCCGTCTCCTCGACGTGCTCACGCTCCCAGACGGCGGCGGGGATCCGCTTCTCCGCCGGCGAGCAGTTCTCGCCGGTGGGCGTCACCGTCCGGTCGACGTCGGCCAGCTCGCCGTTCTCGTAGACCCGCTCGATCCGGATCGCCGCGCCGCACCGGAACCGGTGCTCGACCTCGGTGGTGGTCACCACGCCGCCGACGTCACCGTCGGGACCGGTGTCGGGGTTCGGGTCCACGACGCCACCGACGGTGCCGCAGCCCGGCTCGTCGCCGTTGAGGTCACCGTCCGGGCACTCAGCCGGCGGCGGCGGCGGGGTTCCGCAGCCCGGCGCGTCGCCGTTGAGGTCGCCGTCCGGGCACTCGGCCGGCGGCGGCGGGCAGCCGTTGACCGGCACGGGGTGGATGTCACCGTGGCCGAGATGGGCCGGCAGGGCCTCGGCCGCGAACGTGAGTTCCTGATACGACCCGTTGCCGAGGAGATGACACACGGTCACCATCTCGGCAGCCGGCGCCTGACAGTTCGGTGGGGTTCCGACCTGCCCCTCCGGGCACTGCTCCGGCGGCGCCTCGGCCGTGCAGGCGCCGAGGTAGTCCTGCTCGTGGCCGGCCCGCGGTGTGCCGTTCTCGTTGAAGTGGCCGCCAGGGCCGTAGACCGCGTTCTCGCTGATCGTCAGCGTCACGAACTGGTCGGTGCCGGCCTGTCCGGCAGCATGGCAGATGGTGATCTGGTGGTTGTCGGCCTGTGCAGGGGAGGCCGTCAGCACGACGGCCAGCCCCGTGCACGTGAGCAACACGCTCGCGAGCGTGATCAGTGTTCGTCTCATTCCGAGGGAGCCTCTCGGTGTCAGGGGTCGCCCCAGCGACCCGTTCGGGTGTGACTCGTCCCGAGACCGAGCCGGTCAACCTGTGGGGCGTCGGCGCCGCGGTCGCGGGTCGGGAGCGGGAGCACCCCGGCGACCGGGCACAGAGGCCCTACGCATACAGGACGCAGCGAGGGCGGCGCCCATGACGGAGGACAGCGGGTCGCGAGTAAAGAAATCCCGGTTGGCCGCGCGACCTCCGGACGCCGACCTACGCTCGAGCTGCGATCAGTCGTGCGCTCGGGGGGATGCGCTGGTGGCGACCTGCTTCCGATGGGAAACCCGATGCTGCCAGCCGCTCTCGACGCGACCGACCCGGCCGACGAGGCTGTCGAGCCGGACGAGGCCGTCCTGCTGGCGCGGGCCCGCGCCGGTGACCGCACCGCGGTCGCCGCCCTCTACGCGCGCCACCGGGAGGCGGCCCTGCGGCTCGCGCAGCTGCTCGCGGGCCCGGACGGCGCCGAGGACCTGCTGGCGGACGCCTTCGCTCGCATCGTGGCGCGGTTCGCCGCCGGCGGGGGACCGACGTCGAGCTTCCACGGCTACCTGTTCACCACGATCCGCAACCGGCACCGCGACCTGCAGCGCCGCGGTGGCCGCGAGGAGCCGGTCTCGGACCAGCCGTGGCTCCTCGACGGCGCCGTCGCACCCGTCGAGCCGTCGCTCGACGGCCTCGACGGCCCCGGCGGGACCGGCCAGCTCGGCGAGCTCGACGCGGTGGCGGTCGCGGCGCTCGCGACGCTGCCCGCCCCGTGGCAGCGGGTGCTGCGGCTGCTGGAGGTGGAGGAGCTCGGCATCGCCGAGGTCGCCGCACGCACGGCGCTCAGCCCGGCCGCCGTGTCCTCGCTGGCCTACCGCGCGCGCGAGGGGCTGCGCACCGCCTACCTCGACCACCGGGTCGGCCAGCACCCGGCGGCCAGCAGCGAGTGCGCCTGGGTGCGGCAGCGGCTGAGCCGCTACGTCCGTGCGGGCCTCGGCGCCCGCGGCACCGCCAGGACCGCCGCCCACCTGACCGGCTGCAGCGGCTGCGGCCGGCTGGTGGCCGAGCTGGAGCAGGTCAACCGGTTGTTCCGCTTCCCGCGGGTCACCCACCGACCGGCGTACGACGGCCACCCGGCTGCGGAGCGGCCGCGACCGGCGCGCGACGCATCGGCGGCGTCGGCGGCGAGCTGACGCCTCACACCTGCCGGTCGGCGGGCCCGGCGGGCAGGAACTGGGCGCTGATCGCCGGCCAGGCGGCGTCGATGAGCCGTTCCATGTCCAGCGAGGTGGCACGCCGGACGTAGGGCTTCGCCAGCTCCGTCCGGAGCACCCTGATCAGGAACCGGCGCAGCTCGGCCTCCAGGCCCGCCACCTTCTGCAGCACCGCGCCCCGGCGGGTGTCGGCGCTCAGCTGCAGCCCGATCTGCTCCTCGGTCGGCACGCCGATCTCCAGCCGCAGCCGCACCGGCTCCTCGGTGTGCACCACGATCGTCAGCGGGACCACGACCTCGGCGTTGAAGGTCAGCGTGTCCAGCGGCACGTCGAGGTCGAAGGTCACGCTGATGGGCAGGTCCACGGCGTAGGTCAGCAGCGGCCGTCCGGGGACCTCCGCGCCGGTCGTCGGGTGGTAGGTGCCCACGATGCTCACGCTGGCGAAGGCCCGGCCCGGCCCGGCGCCGATCGGGCCGAGCACCAGCTGGTCGCCCAGCACCTGGTCGACGGTGCGCAGCACCCGCTCGAGGTTGAGCACCCGCCGCACCCAGTTCACACCGAACCGCTCGTAGGGCACCTCCACGGCCTCGGGCACGCCGTCGGTGCCGGAACGGTTGCCGCCGGTGCCGCCGGTGTCCTCCATGGCTGCCGCCCTTCGTCGCGCATGGTCTCCGCACTGCGCGCGGTGCTCAGAACCCGCGCCAGGACTGGCGATTGTGCTACACGACTCCCGGCGTACGACGGCGGGGCGACCCGCCGGGGCGAAGGCTCGCCTTCGTCAGCCGTCGACCCAGGCGCGGACCGCACCCGGGTCGGCCGGCACGCCGGCGTCGCGCGCGGCGGCGGAGATCTGCCGGGCGAGGTCGACGTCCGCGGTCGTCAGCGACGACGTCGCGTGCGTCGTGAGGCGCACCGCCACCGTCGGGTAGGTGAGCAGCACGTCGGGGTGGTGGTCGGCGGCGTCGGCCAGCGGGCCGATCCGGTCGACCAGCGCCACACCGGCGGCGAAGGAGCCGGTCCGGAACACCGCGTGGGCGTGGACGCCGAGCACCCGCCAGTCCTCGACGCCGTCCGCCCGCGCGAACTCGTCCGCACCGATCTCGTCGTACTGCCGTGCCATCGGCTGCCTCCTCAGAGCTGGCTGAACCGCAAGACTGCCACGGCCACCGCCAGCACGAGGAGAGCAGCCGGCACCACCACGGCCTGCTTCTCGCCGCGACGCAGGTGCACCACCACGGCGCCCGCCAGGATCAGCGCGAGGCCGACGGCCGCGACGGGGCTCAGCACCGGAGCGATGTCGAGCAGCCACGGCAGCACCAGGCCCGCGGCGCCGACCACCTCGAGCACGCCGATGGCCTTGACCTGCCCGGCCGCGAAGTCGGCCGACCACAGCATGGCCGGGTTCTCGAGCAGCTTCTCGCGGTCGACGAGAGCCTTGGTCAGGCCCGCGACGAGCATCGCCGCCGCCAGCACGCCGGTCAGGATCCACGCGAGGATGTCCATGTGGCCCGAACCACGCCCACCGGTGGCTTGTTCCCCGCCGCGCGGCTGTCCGGGCGGTCGCGCTGCGAGGATGCGCGGGTGGGCGAGGTCTTCGAGTGCGAGATCCAGGCGCGGCTGCGCGACATCAACCTCGGCGGGCACGTCGACAACGTGGAGGCGCTGCGCGTCCTCGACGAGGCCCGGCTGCTCTTCTTCCGGTTCGCTTCGCTCCCGGCCGGCGCCGGCGGCACGGGCCTGCTGCGCGACGTGCCGTCGGGCGTCGTGGAGCTCGTCGGCTCGCAGCGGGTGGACTACCAGGCGGAGATGCGGTTCGTCGCCTACCAGCCGTTCCTGGTGCGGATGTGGGTCGGCCACGTCGGCCGGTCCTCGTTCGCCGTCAGCTACGAGCTGCGCGTCGCGCCCGACCACGAGCCGGCACTGTGCGCCGAGACCTCCCTGGTGCTGTGGGACGGCCGGGCTCAGTCGGCGTGGCAGATCGACGACCGCGTACGCGCGACCCTGACGTCGTACCTCGGCGAGCCGGTCGCGCTCCGCGAGCGCCCCGGCCGCTGACCCGGGCCCGCTCGGCTCACGGCCGCCGCGGCGCCAGCGTGAGCACCGCGTCGAGCTCCTCGCCGGCGTCGATGCCCTCGACCCGGCGGACGGCGACCTTGAGCGGCAGCAGGTAGCCGCCGTCCTTGGGGAAGAGCGCGGTGCTGAACGTCGTGTCCCCGATCCGGACGACCACCGCCACCTGCCCCCAGTACTCCAGGCCGCGCGCGGCCTCCTTGATCTCGGCGCTCTCCTCGAGCGGCACCGTCAGGAAGAAGTACGGCGCCGGCCCGCGCCACTCCACGACGGTGCCACGGAAGGCGATCTCCGACCCGGTCACCGGGCCAGCCTGGCACCCACCACGGACACCGGCTCAGCCGCCCGCTGTCACCGACCCGGCGACCGCACGGGCGTAGCGCTCGGCGAGCTCATGGAGGTGGCCGACCAGCGCGGACGGACGCTCCACGGTGAAGTCCAGGCCGAGCATGCCGATCCACACCGCGACCATCTCCAGGCTGTCGCCCCCGGTGACGAGCACGCTGGTGCCGTCGGGCCGCGGCTCGACCGTGCCGACGGCCGGGTTGATCCGGCGCAGCACCTCCTCGGCCGGCGCGGCGATCACCAGCCGGGCGTGGACCGCCCAGCCGGTCCGGGCCACCTCGCGCACGACGAACTCGGTGTGGTCGAACGGCATCGGCTCGGCGGCGAACCTCCGTCCGCCCGGAGTGCGGAGCACCAGCCAGTCGAGGCGGTACGGCGCCCACGCGCCGCTGCTCGCGTCGCGGCCGACGACGTACCACCGCCGCTGCCACGCGACCAGGTGGTAGGGCTGCACCTCGACGGGCTCGTCGCGGTAGTGGGCGCGCAGCCCCTCGCGGTCGCGGATCGCGGCGGTGACCGCCGTCAGCACCGCGGGCGGGACCTCGGGGTCCTCGACGTTGGAGGCGGTGTTCGCGGGACCGGTGCTGGTCGTCTCGCGGAAGGTCGCGAGCTGGCGCCGGAGCCGCTCCGGCAGGACGTGCTCGAGCTTGGCGAGGGCCCGGTGGGAGCTCTCCGCGAAGCCGGCTACCCCGGCCCCGGCCTGCAGCCCGACGGCCACGGCCACCGCCTCCTCATCGTCGAGCAGCAGCGGCGGCAGCTTGGCACCCACCCCCAGGCGGTAGCCACCCGCCGGGCCGCGGAGCGCGTCGACGGGATAGCCGAGCGCCCGCAGCCGGGTCACGTCGTTGCGCACCGTCCGGACCGTCACGCCAAGCTCGGCGGCGAGCTCGGCGCCCGCCCAGCCGGGCCGCGACTGGAGCAGCCCGAGCAGGGCCAGCAGCCGCGCCGAGGTCTCTTGCACGAATCCCAGAGTAGAGGAACGAACCGTGCCGCATTGCTACCTAGCGTCGTTCTCGACCGGCCCGCCCGGGCCACCGACCGAGAGGCAGTGCGATGACCGACCCGATGACCACGACCCCCGACCCCCACTCCGCCCCGCTCCGGGTCACGCCCTTCCGGGTCGAGCTGCCCCAGGAGGACCTCGACGACCTGCGGGCGCGGCTCGACCGCACCCGGTTCGCCGAGCCGGCACCCGGCGACGCCTGGGACTACGGCACGCCGCAGCACTACCTGCGTGCCATGGTCGAGCGGTGGCAGGCCTTCGACTGGCGCCAGGTCGAGGAGACCGTCAACCGGTACGACGGGTTCGTCACCGAGCTCGACGGCCAGCGGGTGCACTTCCTGCACGTCCGCTCGGCGGTGGCGGAAGCGACCCCGCTGCTGCTCGCCCACAGCTACCCCGGGTCGTTCCTCGACTTCGTCGACATGATCGGGCCGCTCACCGACCCCGAGGCGCACGGCGGCCGCCGCGAGGACGCCTTCCACCTGGTGATCCCCTCGATGCCGGGCTTCGGGTTCTCCACCCCGGTCGCCGACGGCGGGTGGACCGTCGGCCGGGTCGCCCGTGCCTGGGACCGGCTGATGCGCGGGCTCGGCTACCCGTCGTACGGCGTGCACGGCAGCGACCTCGGCGCCATGGTGGGGCGCGAGCTGGCCGTGCTCGACCCCGAGGGCTTCCTCGGCGCGCACGTGCTCCAGCTGTTCTCCTTCCCCTCCGGCGACCCCGACGAGACGGCCGGCTTCGGCGAGGAGGAGTACGCCGCCCTCGCGCACCTGCAGTGGTTCCAGTCGGTCGGCGGCTACAACGCCATGAACGGCACCCGGCCGCAGACCGTGGCGGCGGCCCTCGCCGACTCCCCGGTCGGCCAGCTGGCCTACAACGAGCTCTTCGAGAGCTTCGGCAACGGCACCAGCCGGGTCTCCCCCGAGCAGGTGCTCGCGCAGGTCAGTCTGTACTGGCTGACCAACACCGCGGCCGGCGCCGTGCGCTACCACTACGAGGAGCAGCACGCCGGCGCCCCGCCCGAGGTGAGCACCGGGCGGATCGGGGTCGCGGTCTTCAAGGACGACTTCCAGACGATCCGGGCCCTCGCGGAGCGCGACAACGCGCGCATCGAGCACTGGTCGGAGCACCCCGAGGGCGGCCACTACGCGGCGATGGAGGTGCCGGCGGCCGTCGTCGCGGACCTGCGGGACTTCTTCGGCCGTTGACCGGGCACGTCAGAGGGCCGGACGGGATCCTCCCGCCCGGCCCTCCGTGTCGGTGGGGGCGGCTTCCCGGCCACCCCAGTCGGGTCAGGCAGCCCAGTCAGCAAGGCAGCCCGGCCGGGCCCGGTCAGCCGCCGGTGCGCACGCTCCGGAGTGCGCCGGCCCAGCTCTCGAGCTGGTCGAACATGGTCTGCGCCTCGTCGCCGTGGACCGATGCCGGCGTGAACTCGGAGTAGTTCTCGAAGTCGTTGACGAAGGTGAACGACACCTGCTGCCGCACGTGGGCCATCTGCAGCTCGCTGGCCATGGCGCGCAGGTGCTCGATGGCCCGGGCGCCGCCGAGCGACCCGTAGCCGACGAAGGCGCACGCCTTGTCGTTCCACTCCGCGTAGAGGTAGTCGAGGGCGTTCTTCAGCACCGCGGAGGTGGAGTGGTTGTACTCCGGCGTCACGAAGACGTAGCCGTCGTACTGGCCGATGGTCTCGGCCCACTGCTTGGTGTGGTCGTGCTGGTAGTCGCCCATCGAGGGCGGGATCGGCTCGTCGAGCATCGGCAGCGGGTGGTCGCGCAGGTCGATCAGGTCGTACGACGCCGGCCGGCTGCTCGCCTGCTTGGCGACCCAGTCGGCGACCGCCGCGCCGTTGCGGTTGGGCCGGGTGCTGCCCAGGATGATGGCGATGCGGGTGCTGGTCATGGTGCCTCCCTCGGGTCGGGACTCTCGGGTGGTGCTCCCTAGGCGGTACCCGACGGCTCGACCAGTCAGACCGGCGCCGCGCAGCCCGGGCGTGTCCCGGCTCAGGCGCCCGTCGTGCCGGCGCCGTCGGGGCCGGCAGGGTCGGCAGGGTCGGCAGGGCCGGCAGGGCCGGCAGGGTCGGCGGCGAAGGCGCAGAACTCGTTGCCGACCGGGTCGGCCAGCACCGTCCAGTGCACGTCGCCGTCCGGCGCGCGCAGCACCCGGGCGCCTCGGCCGGTCAATGCCGGCACGCTGTCGGTGGTGATGTCGAGGTGGATCCGGTTCTTGACGGTCTTCGGCTCCGGCACCGGCTGGGTGACCAGGGCCTCGAACGGGGCGCCGGGGATGTCGGAGACCCAGGCGAACCGGTCGTCGGCGTCGCGCTCGACCGTGCCGCCGAGCACGTCGGCCCACCAGGTGGCGAGCGCGTGGTGCTCGCCGGGAGGACAGTCGACGACCACCTCGAGCAGACGGTCGTCCGGCGGCCGGTCGCGCTCGAAGACGCACAGCTCACCGCCCTCCGGGTCGCGGACCAGCTGCCACGGGAAGCTGTGGAGGTCGACCGGCCGGGCGCCGACGCCGAGCACGTCGGCCACCGCCCGGGCGTGCACGTCGAGATGCATCCGCTGCTTGACCGTCACCGGCTCCGGCACGCCGTTGATCCAGACCGTGTGCTGCGGCGTCGGACCGGTCAGCCGGGCGAGGACCCGGTCGTCGCGGTCGAGCACCTCCAGATCCAGCCCGAGGACCGCGGCCCAGAACGCGCCGAGCCGGCGCACGTCGGTCGCGTCGATGCACAGCGCCTGGTAGGTCCCGAGGGCCATGGCCCCCACGGTAGGGCCGCCCACCACGGTCCCCGACTACCTCACCCGGGGCCGGGCAACGGAGACAGCGCCAGCCGGGCCGCGACGGCGAGCATCACCAGCCCGATCAGCACGTCGAGCACCTGCCAGGCTCGGGGACTGCCGAGGATCCGACGGCACCGGCCGGCGCCGAAGCCGAGCACGCTGAACCACAGCACGCTCGCCGCCATCGCCCCGCCCGCGAACCACCAGCGACCGTCGGCATGGTGGTGCGCCACCGAGCCGAGGAGGAGCACGGTGTCGAGGTACACGTGCGGGTTCAGGAAGGTCAGTGCCAGCGCGGTCACGACCGCCGCCTGCCGGCCGCCGTGTGCTCCCCCGGCCCCGTCGGCACCGTCAACCCCGTCGGCACCGTCAGCGGCCTCCAGCGCACCGGGCCGCCGCGCCTCGAGCAGCGAGCGCACCCCGTAGCCGGCGAGGAAGGCCACCCCCAGCCAGCGCACCACCTCGACCGCCGCCGGCGCACGGACGACGAAGGCGCCCAGCCCCGCCACTCCCGCGGCGATCAGCAGGGCATCGGCGACAGCGCAGACGGCGACCACGGCGCCCACGTGTCGCCGGGCCAACCCCTCGCGCAGGACGAAGGCGTTCTGAGCGCCGATGGCGACGATCAGCGACAGTCCGGTGAACAGCCCGGCGAGGGCAGGGGCGACGAGGGGCACGCCGCGACGCTAGGCCGCGACCGTCGATCACTCTAGCGAATGTTCCTTAGCGATCATTAGACTAGCTTCATGACCCTCGCCGGCGTGCCGCCGACCCAGCTGGCCGCCCTGGCGGCCGTCTGCGACGCCGGGACGTTCGAGGCGGCCGCGCGCCGGCTGCACGTGACGCCGAGTGCCGTCAGCCAGCGGATCCGTGCCCTGGAGTCCGCTGCGGGCCGGGTTCTCGTCCGCCGTACGACGCCGTGCCGGCCGACCGATGCCGGACGCACCCTGCTGCGGCTCGCCCGCCAGACCGAGCTGCTCCAGGACGAGGCCGCGCGCGAGCTCGCGGGGGACGGCCTACCCGTCTCCCTCGCGGTGGCCGTCAACGCGGACTCGCTGGCGACCTGGTTCCACGACGTCCTGAGCGACGCGGCCAGGTGGGACGGGATCGGCCTCCGGCTGCACGTGGAGGACCAGGCGCACTCGGCCGAGCTCCTTCGCAGCGGCGACGTCCTCGCGGCCGTCACCGACGACCCGGCCCCGGTGCAGGGCTGCTCGGTGGAGCCGCTCGGCGTGCTGCGCTACGTGCCGGCCGCGGCGCCGGCGTTCGTCGAGCGCTGGCGGCGCGGCCGCTCGATGGAGTGGGGCCGGATGCCGGTCGTCGTGTTCAACGACAAGGACCGGTTGCAGGACGTCGTCCTCGAGCGTCACGGGTGCGCCCGGCCGGCCGTGCTCCACCAGGTGCCGACGTCGGCCGACTTCCACGAGGCGGTGCGCCGCGGTCTCGGCTGGGCGGCCGTGCCGGAGCCGCAGCTGCGGCCCGACCTCGAGGCCGGCCTCCTCGAACGGCTCCCGGGCCGCGGCCACGTCGACGTCCCCCTCCACTGGCAGCGATGGCGGCTGGACTCACCCG
Source organism: Nocardioides proteolyticus (assembly GCF_051280635.3). Classification (NCBI taxonomy): domain Bacteria; kingdom Bacillati; phylum Actinomycetota; class Actinomycetes; order Propionibacteriales; family Nocardioidaceae; genus Nocardioides; species Nocardioides proteolyticus. Next base: position 39,048 of record NZ_JBNBPO030000017.1, read on the forward strand.
TCCTCGCGCGGCTGACCGAGGCGGTGGGCCTCGCGGCGCGACGCCACCTGCGCCGCTGACCCTGCGCTGTCGACCGCGCCACCGGGCCCCGAACGGCCACCGATCCTCGATCAAGTGCCCGGCGCCGCCGCGTGGGAGGATTCGCCCGTGCTGGGCATCACCGACCTGTCGACGTATCTCGTGGGGATGGTGCTGATCGTGCTGCTGCCCGGCCCCAACTCGCTCTACGTCATCTCGGTCGCGGCCCGGCGCGGTGCGGGCAGCGGCTACGCCGCCGCCGCCGGCGTGTGGGCCGGCGACACCGTGCTGATGGTGCTGTCGGCCGCCGGCGTCGCGTCGCTGCTGCAGGCCAACGAGGTGGCGTTCGCCGTCGTGAAGTACGTCGGCGCCGGCTATCTCGGCTGGCTGGCCGTCGGGATGCTGCGCGGGGCCTGGGCGATGTGGCGCCGGCGCCGGCTGCCGGCCGAGGGCGGCGGGGTGGTCGCCCCCGTGGCCGGCGAGCGGCCGTTCCGCCGAGCGCTGGTGATCAGCCTGCTGAACCCCAAGGCGATCCTGTTCTTCGTCGCCTTCTTCGTGCAGTTCGTCGACCCCGGCTACGCCCACCCGGCGCTGTCGTTCCTGGTGCTCGGGGCCTTCCTGCAGGCGGGCAGCGTCGCCTACCTGAGCGCCCTGATCTTCGGCGGGACCCGGCTGGCGGACGCCTTCGGGCGGCGCCGTGGGCTGGCCGCCGGCGCGACCTCGGCGGTGGGCGCGGTCTTCCTCGCCTTCGCGGTCAAGCTCTCACTCGCCCACGCCTGAGCCGCCGTCGCGCGGCTCGGCCGCGAACGCACCGGGGGTCAGGCCGGTGACCGCCCGGAAGTCGCGGGTGAAGTGGGCCTGGTCGGCGTAGCCGAGGTCGGCCGCCACCCGGGCGATCTGCAGGCGGTCGCCTGCCCGGAGCCGCTCGGCCGCGTCGTGCAGGCGCCGTCGCTGGATCAGCCACTTCGGCGGGAGCCCGACCCGGCGGGCGGTCAGCCGCTGGAGGCTGCGCTCGGTGATCCCGAACTTCTCGCACACCTGGCCGACCCGCCGCACCTCCGGGTCGCCCTCGACGTACTGCACCACGGCGTTGACCAGCCGCCCCTCGTCGTCGATCGGCAGCAGCGCGGCGAGGGCCGTGCAGAGCAGCCGGCACGCCTCCTGCTGCCGGCCGGGATCGCCCGGGTCCGGCGTCATCACCGCGCGGACGTCGTCGATCAGCGCACCGGCGTCGAGGGCCGTCACCGACCGCAGGTCGCGGCGACGGTCGGTCAGGCCGGTCGCGGTCAGGGATCCCCCGGCGAGCGGCGCGCCCGCGGCGGGCTGGAGCATCGCTCCGACCACCCACCCGGCGCCGCTGAGCTCCTCGGTGGCCAGGCCGCTGTGGGGGCCGACGAGCTCGGCCGTCCGGGAGCCCACGACGAGCTGGCACACGGGGTACTGCAGGACCCGCTGGACCGACACCGACCCGGGCGGCAGCGACCACACCGGCACCCAGAACCGGCGTACGACGTCGGCCAGCTCGGGCGGGGCGGCGTAGCGCCGCAACGACGGGCTGAAGCCGGCCGCGTCGCGCAGGTGGGCCGGCTCCTCCACGTCGAGGGGGTCGATCGACCACGTCACCTGTCGGATTCTTGCAAGAGCCGCCGACAGCCGTCCTGGGATGGTGAGGGGCATGACCACCACACCCGTGACCGAGCTCATCGCGATCTGCCTGGACTGTCCGGACGCCGGCCGGCTGGCGCGCTTCTACGCCGATCTCACCGGCGGCGAGATCACCGGGGAGTACCCGGAGTACGGCTATGCCGCGGCGACGGTCGGCGGCGCGAGCCTCAACTTCCAGACCGTGGCGGACTACTCGCCACCGCAGTGGCCGGGCCAGGAGCACCCGCAGCAGTTCCACCTGGACTTCCGGGTCAGCGACCTCGACGAGGCGGTGCGGCACGCGGTGTCGCTCGGCGCGAGGGAGGCCGAGGTCCAGACCGGTCACTGGCGGGTGATGCTCGATCCGGACGGCCACCCGTTCTGCCTCTGCCCGCCGCAGGGCTGACCCGGCCGGATCAGGCGACGAAGATGCAGAACGGGTGGCCGGCGGGGTCGACGAGCACGTAGAGCGGCTCGGCCTCGTCGTCGGTGCGGTCCAGGACCACGGTGGCGCCGAGCTGCTCGGCGCGGTCGCGGTGGCGCTGCAGCTCGGCGAAGCTGCCGACCGTCAGGTCCAGGTGCAGCTGCTGGGGCACCGCGGGGTCCGGCCAGGTGGGCCGCTCGAGCCGCTCGACCCGCTGGAAGGCGAGCTTGCGCCGGTCGCGACCGTCGACCAGCACCAGCCAGTCGGGGTCGTCGGCGACGGGGGACCGGTCCGCGTCGATCGGCGGCTCGTCGCCCGCGCGGTAGTGGAGCCCGAGCAGCCGGCGGTAGAACTCCGCGAGGCCGCGCGCGTCGGTGGTGTCCAGGACGGTGTGCAGGAGCTGGGGGTACTCGGTCACTCCCCGATCCTGGCGCGGGCCCGGTTGGCCGGCGCGCGGTCAGCGGTCGGCGTCGGTGCGGAGCACCCGCCAGCCGCCCGCCGCGAGCCCGGCCACCGCCCACCCGGCCAGCGTCGCCCGCGCCTCGGCCAGCGTCATCACGTCCTCCTCGAAGATCAGCGTGACCGCGCCGCGGCCGGGCAGCAGGTCCGCGATCAGCTGCGCCCACTCGTAGGGGAACTGGGCGATCACGAGGGGGAGCACCAGCATCAAGGCGATCACGCCGACCAGCGCGCCCGCCGTGCTGCGCAGGAGCAGGCCCAGGCCGACGGCCAACGCGGTGCCGGTGAGATAGACGAAGCCGAGCCGACCGACGACGCGCAGCCCCGTCTCGGCGGGGAGCCCGAGCGAGGGCGCCAGCAGGCTGATCAGCACGCAGCCGAGGACCACCAGCAGCAGGCCCAGCAGCGTCGTGGTCACGACCACCACGCCGGCGCGGGCCGCCAGCAGGGCTCCTCGCCGCGGCGTCCACTGCAGCGTCGGCACGATGCCGCCGGTGCCGTGGTCGGCCGCCGCGGTCACGGCCGCCAGCGCCAGGATGAGGAACATGGCGAGCATCCCGGTCACCTGACCGCCCACCCAGGCACCCTTGTCGGGGCGCTCACCCACCGGGAGGTCCCGCGCGTCGAGCCCGAGGACCGTCGACAGGCCGAGTACGACGGTCGCCACGGCCAGCAGCAGGGCCCAGCTCGAGCGGACGCTCCAGATCCGGCTCCACTCCGCCCGCGCGGCCCGGCCCACCACCGTGGTGGCGGCTGCGTCGCTGCTCATCGCCCACCGCCCGCTGCGGCGGGTGCCTGCTGGGTGCCGTGGTGGTCCACGCTGTCCTCGGTGAGCCGGAGGTAGGCGTGCTCGAGCGACTGTTGCACCTCCGCGAGGTGATGGAGGGGCACGCCGAGCCGGTGAGCGACGTCGCCGACCTGGTCGGCAGCGAGGCCCTCCACCTCGACCTCGTCCGGTCCGGTCCGGTCGACCGCTGCTGCGCGGGGAGCCAACGCTCGCGCCAGCTCCTCGGCCCGCGGGCTCCGGAGCCGCACCCGCTGCCCGCCGAGGCCGCGCAGCACCTCGTCGATCGGGGCGTCGGCGATCAGCCGCCCGCGGCCGATGACCAGCACGTGGTCGGCGACCAGCTGCATCTCGCTCATCAGGTGGCTGGACACCAGCACCGTCCGGCCCTCGTCGACGAAGCCGCGCAGGAGGCCGCGGATCCAGCGGACCCCGTCGAGGTCCAGGCCGTTGACCGGCTCGTCGAAGAGCAGGACGCCGGGATCGCCGAGCAGCGCGGCCGCGATGCCGAGCCGCTGCCGCATCCCGAGCGAGTACCCCTTGATCCGCCGCCTCGCCGCCGCCGTGAGACCGACCTGCTCGAGCACCTCGTCGACCCGCCGCAGGGGGATCCCGTTGGTCCGGGCGCCGATCCTCAGGTGGGCGCGACCGGTGCGTCCCGCGTGCATCGCACCGGCCTCCAGCAGAGCGCCCACCTCGTGCAGCGGCGCGCCGAGCGTCCGGTAGCGACGACCGTTGACCAGCGCCGTGCCCGCCGTCGGGCGGTCGAGCCCCATCACCATCCGCATCGTGGTGGACTTGCCGGCGCCGTTGGGGCCGAGGAAGCCGGTCACCTTGCCGGGCGCCACGTCGAAGGTGAGGTCGTCGACGGCCCGCACGGCGCCGTACGCCTTGGTCAGGGACTGGACGGTGATCATCGCCGGTCACCTCCGGCGCTGGGCTGCGCCGATCCGCTGAGCGCGAGGCATCGCCGCGCGAGGTCGCGCAGGTCGTCCGTGCTGGGCACCGGGCCTGCCACCGCGGCGTCGGCGCGGGCCCGGCCGAGGTTCCACTCCAGCCAGTCGTCGTCGTCCGCCTCCCGGCCGGCGAGCGCGCACTGCCGCTCCTCGGGTGGCAGGTCGGCGAGCACGGGCACGGCGTCGTCGGACAGGTCGCGGAGGTAGTGCCAGTCCACCTTCCCGGTCGCCGCGTAGCGGTCGAGGTTGCGCTCGGCGATCCAGGCGTCCGGGTTGATCGCGGCGAGCCCGAGCAGCCCCACCGCCCCGGTGACCACGGCGAACCGCGGCACCCACGAGGCGCGCAGCGCCACTCCGCTCGCCATCAAGGCGAGCACCAGCAGGCCGAGCCAGCCCTCGAACACGTCGACCAGGAGGCGCAGCCGGGTGAAGCCGTAGGCCTCCTGGTAGACGTGCATCCGGTAGAGCGCCGACGCGACGACGACGAGCGTCTCGGCGCACAGCAGGCCGAGCGACGCCCGCAGCCACAGGCGGTCCTGCGGGGTCGCGCGCGGCGCCTTGCGCGCGGCGGCCCAGATCACCAGCAGGGTGAGCGCGGTGGCCACCGTCAGCTGCCCGAAGCCCTGGTGGACGTAGTCGGCGTAGGTGAGTCCCGTCGTACGACGCAGGTAGTCGTGACCGCCGAAGACCACCGTGGCCTGCGCCGCGAGGAACGCACCGAAGACCGCGACCACCACGAGCACCGGGGCCAGCCACTCGTAGCGGTTGGCGACCGGCCGCGGGGGCGGGCCGGCGCGGTCGACGCGCGGGGGGTTGAGGGCGAGGTAGGCGGCGGCGAGGACCGTGCCGGCCACCGCGACGGTGACGAACGCGCGCAGGACGAGCACGTCGACCGTCAGGTCCGGCAGCAGCGCCCCGGCCCACTCCGCGAGCAGGGCGTCGGACGAGACCACCAGGGCGCCGAAGACGACCAGGAGCAGGGCCGACCACACGAGCGTGCGGAGGAGCGCGGCCCCGTGACCGAGGCCCGGCAGCCGGGTCAGGGTGCGCCCCAGCCAGGGAAGCCCACGCAGTCCGGCCAGCGGCCACGCGAGGGCGGAGAGCACGAAGCCCGGGACGGTCCGCCCCCGCGTGACGCCGAGGATGCACAGCGCGGCGCCGGCGAGGAGGCAGAGCACCACGATCCACTCCGCGGCCCGGAGCACGGAGGTCCCGGCGAGCAGGACGCACAGGCCCGCGCAGGTCAGCGTGAACGGGTCGCGGCGGTCCTTGCTCGCGGTCAGCACGACCGCGCCCGCGGCGAGGAGCACCAGGAAGGTCCCGAGCCCCAGGCTGCGCTCAGGCAGCACCAGCCCGCCCAGCAGCCCGGTGCCGAGGGCAGCGAGGAGCAGGCCGACGCGTGCCGGCACCCCGCGCTCGGGCCAGAAGCCGCCCAGCACGCCGTCCACGAGCGGAGCGGGCTCGGCCGGGACGCGCTGGCCGGTCGGACCACCCGCCTCGGCGCTCGACTCTGGCGGGGACGTGGCGGCAGTGGTGGGGCCGTTCGGGCCGGACGGGTGCCCCGGGAGCGCGGGCAGGGCGGCGTCGAGCCCCGGACGGTCGGGCGGCGACAGCGGGAGGTCGACCCGGACCCGCGCGCCGCCGCGGTCGGGGTCGGGGTCGACGAAGCGGATGCTGCCGCCGTGCAGATCGGTGACCCACCGGGCGATCGCCAGGCCGAGCCCGGTCCCTCCCCCGCCGTCGGTGGCGGTGAGGGTCCCGAACGGCTCGAAGACCCGCTCGCGGTCGGCGGGTGCGATGCCGGGGCCCTGGTCGGCGACCTCCAGCAGGTAGCGCTCACCGGTCCGCGAGGCGTTCAGCGCGACGGTGCCTCCCGCCGGGCTGTGCCGGGAGGCGTTGTCGAGCAGGTTGGCGACCAGCTGCAGCAGCCGGGCGGGATCGGCGCGTACGACGAGGTCGTCGGGATCGACCTCGAGAGCGAACTCGACCTGCCGGCCGAGGGTCCGTGCCTCGGCGACCGCGGCCTCGAGCAGGGCGCCGAGGTCGACGGGCTCCGGGGCGAGCGGCGCCTTGCCGGCGTCGACCCGGGCGAGGTCGAGCAGGTCCTCCACCAGCCCGCTCATCCGCTCGGCCTGGGCGAGCGCGGCGGCGAGGCTGTCCGGGTCGCGGGGCGCGACGCCGTCGACGACGTTCTCCAGCACCGCGCACAGGCCCGCGAGCGGGGTCCGGAGCTCGTGGCTGACGTTGGCGACGAGCTCGCGCCGCTGCCGGTCGACCGTGGCGAGGTCGCGGGCCATCCGGTTGAAGGCCCGGGCCAGCTCGCCGACCTCGTCGCTCGAGGTGTCGGTGACCCGGACGTCGTAGTCGCCGCGGGCCATCCGCCGGGCCGCCGCCGTCATCTGGCGCAGGGGCGAGGTCATCCCGACCGCGAGGAGCTGGGTGACGGCGAGGGCGAGCAGGATCGTGACCGGGACGCTCAGCCACGCCGGAACGCCCGCGGCGCGGCCGAGCGAGGCCACCACGGCCGCGACCGTGACGCTCACCGCGACCAGCACACCGAGCTTGACCTTGAGCGAGGTCAGCTGGGCGAGCGGCTGCCCGCCGGTGCCGGGGGAGGTCATCCGGGCTCCCCGACGTCGAGCGCGTAGCCGACGCCGTGGACGGTGCGGACCAGGTCGGCGCCCACCTTCGCGCGCAGACCCTTCACGTGGCTGTCGACGGTGCGGGTGCCGGTCGCGCCGTCCCAGCCCCACACCTCGGCGAGCAGCCGCTCCCGCGACACCGCCGCGCCTGGCGTCGCCGCGAGGCACAGCAGCAGGTCGAACTCGGTCGGCGTCAGCCGCACCTCCTCCTCACCCCGCCACAGCCGCCGGGCGGGCGCGTCCACCCGCAGGTCGCCGAGCTCCAGCGCCCGCCGCCCGACGAGCTCGGCGGCCCGCTCCACCCGGCGCAGCAGCGCACCGACCCGCGCGACCAGCTCCCGCATCCGGAACGGCTTGGTGAGGTAGTCGTCCGCGCCGACGCCCAGCCCGACCAGCACGTCGGCCTCCTCGGCCCGCGCGGTCAGCATCAGCACGGGCACCGGTCGCTGGGCCTGGATCCGCCGGCAGACCTCGTGGCCGTCGTACCCCGGCAGCATCACGTCGAGCACCACGGCGTCGGGCGCGTGGACGTCGTGCGCGGCCACGGCCTCCGGTCCGTCCCACGCCCGGACGACGTCGTACCCCTCGGCCTCCAGCCGGTCGGAGACGGCCTGGTTGATGACCGGGTCGTCCTCCACGACCAGGACCTTGCGTCGCGCGCTGCTCATGCTCCGAAGGCTACGAGCGCAGGCGCGCAGGAGGGGGGCACGCGCTGTGGAGGTTCTGTGCAGGACGACCGTTGACATGTGACCAAATGGTCACCTATTGTCGCTGTCGATGAGCGACGACGACCCGGTCTTCAAGGCGCTGGCCGACCCCACCCGGCGGCGCATCCTCGACGCGCTGCGCGACCGCGACGGCCGGTCCCTGTCCGAGCTCGAAGCGGTGGTCGGCGAGGAGGCCGGCATGACCCGGTACGGCGTGATGAAGCACGTCAAGGTGCTCGTCGCGGCCGGCCTGGTCACCACCGAGCGCAGCGGCCGTCAGACGCTGCACCACCTCAACCCCGTCCCGATCCGGCTCATCCACGACCGCTGGATCTCGAAGTACACCGAGCACCAGGTCGCCGCCCTCAGCGACCTCAAGAACAGATTGGAATCGTCATGACCGACATCTCGACCAGCACCACTGCCAGCACGCCCTCCGGTGACGCTCCGGGCGCCGCCGGGCCGCTGGTGTTCCAGATCTACATCCGCGCCACCCCCGAGCAGGTGTGGCAGGGGATCACCGAGACGGAGTTCCGCCGGCAGTACTTCTACGGCTCGACGTTCGAGTCCACCCTGGAGCCCGGCTCCCCGCTCCGCTCGCACGGTCCCGACGGCGAGCTGTGGGGCGACGACGAGGTCCTCGAGTGCGAGCCGCCGCACCTGCTCTCCCACACGTGGCGGAGCCTGTGGGACACCGCCGCCGCCGACGAGCCGCCCAGCCGGGTCACCTGGCGGGTGGAGGAGCAGGACGGCGGCGTCACCAAGCTGACCGTCACCCACGACCGGCTCGAGCGGTCCCCCGCCACGGCGCGGACCGTGAGCGGCGGCTGGGCGTTCATCATCAGCGGGCTCAAGTCGGTCCTCGAGACCGGCGCACCGCTGGCGGCGGCCCCGCAGGGCTCCGAGGGCTCCCAGGGCTGAGGGGCAGGCGCGCGATGTCCTGGTACCTCTACCGGCTGCACGCCCACCGGCCCGACTTCGCCGAGACCATGACCGAGACGGAGATGGCGGCGATGACGGAGCACGTCGAGTACTGGCGCGGCCACCTCGCCGCGGGCCGCGTGCTGGTCTTCTCCCCCGTGGCCGACCCTCAGCACAGCTGGGGCATGGCCGTCGTCCAGGCCGAGTGGAGCGGGAGCTCGAGGAGCTCCGCGCCGCCGACCCCACCGTGCTCCACGGCGTCGGCGACGTCGACTGGCTGCTGCTGCCGTTCCCCGTCGTCGCCGCGCAGCCCACCTCCGCCTGACCCGGCGCGTCCCCACCCGGCCCGTCGGTCGACGGGCCGGGTGGGGATCGGCGGTCAGGCCGGGTCCTCGGCGTACAACTCCTCGATGACGTGGGCGTACTTGTCGCCGATCGGCTTGCGCTTGAGCTTCATCGTCGGGGTGAGCTCGTCGCCGCCGGGCAGCCAGTCGGTGTCGAGGATGCGGTGCTTCTTGACCTGCTCGACGCGGGAGAGGCGCGCGTTGGCGGCGGCGACCGCCTCGGCGACCTGCTGCTGGACGCCGGGGTCCTGCGCGAGCGCGGCGGCCGACCCGTCGGGGAGGCCGGCCTGCTCGGCGTAGGCGGCGCACACGTCGGGATCGAGCACGAGCAGCGCCACGTTGTACGGCCGCCGGTCGCCGACGACCACCGCCTGGCCGATCAGCGGGTGGGACGCCTTCAGCGCCTGCTCGATGTTGGCCGGCGACATGTTCTTGCCGGCCGCGTTGATGATCAGCTCCTTCTTGCGGTCCACGATCGTGACGTAGCCGTCGGCGTCGATCGTGGCGATGTCGCCGGTGTGCAGCCAGCCGTCGGCGTCGATCGCCTCGGCCGTCTTGTCCGGCTGGTTGCGGTAGCCGCGCATCAGCTGCGGCCCGCGGACGAGCAGCTCGCCGTCGTCGCCGAGCCGCACCTCGAGCCCGGGGACCGGCTTGCCGACGGTGCCGATCCGGATGTCCTCCGGCGGGTTGATGGTGCCGCAGCAGGAGATCTCCGACATGCCCCACAGCTCGCAGATCGGGATCCCGAGGTCGGTGAAGAAGCGGAGGACCTCCGGCGCGATCGGCGCGGCCCCGGACACGGTGAAGCGCACGTCGTCGAGCCCCAGGAGCTGCCGGACGCCCTTCCTGGTCTCCTCGGGAAGCGCCGCGGGGTCGGTGATCCCCTTCGACTCCAGCGCGGCCTTCATCTTCTCCCAGATCCGCGGCACGCCGCCCCACACCGTCGGCCGCACCTCGCCGAGGGCGCCGACGACGGCCTTCGGGTCGGTCACGTAGGTGGTGGTGCCGCCGAACACCATCGGCGAGTAGTGACCCGCCCACCGGTCCGCGATGTGCGCCGAGGGGAGGTACGACGTGCTGCGCTCGCCGCGGCGCGCCGGGATCACCGCCTGCACGCCGCGCAGCTGCGCGAGCATGCTGCCGTGCGTGAGCTCCACGCCCTTCGGGGGACCGGTCGTGCCGGAGGTGTAGATCAGCGTGAGCACCTGGTCGGGGCGCACCGCGCGCCAGGCCGCCTCGAAGTCGAAGTCCTCCGCACCGCGTGCCTCCACGTCCTCCAGTGAGAGCGTGCCCTCACCGCCGTCGATGCTGATGATCGTCTCGACCGCGGTGCCGGCGGCGCGGATCTGCGGGAGGAACATCTGCTCGGTCACCACGACCCGGTTCTCCGCGTTGCCGAACAGGTAGGAGATCTGCTCCGGCGAAGACGTGTTGTAGATCGAGAACGGGATCGCGCCGAGGTGCAGCGCGGCCGTGTCGGCGAGCGCGAACTCCGGGCGGTTCAGCAGCATGAAGCCCACCGTGTCCTCGGGCCCGACGCCCAGCGCGGCCAGTCCGGCCGCGATCCGGCGCACCCGGTCGCCGTACTCCTGCCAGGTGATCTCCTGGGAGCCGCCGGGAGTGCGCAGGGCGATCGTGTCGCCGCAGGTGGCGACCGTGTTCTGGAACGCCTCGCACATGGTGGCGACGTTCAGCGGGTCGGTCTCGAAGGTCTCGGGCTGGGCTGCGGTGGCCGTCATCCCGGCATGCTGCCAGCGTGACCCAGATCACGCAACGGCCCCGGCGACGTGCCGCCGGTCCACCGGGTCGCGGCATAGAGCGGGCATGCGCTTTCCCCTTGCCTCTCGGCTCTTCCTCGCCCTGTTCGCCAGCGTCGTGGTGAACATCTCCATCCTGCTGCCGCACGCAGGAGGTCCGCCCGCGCCCGACAGCGCGCCGGCATCGGCTCCTCTGACCGGTAGCGGGTCGGATGCGGAGGTGGAGGCGCCGGAAACCCTGCGCACCATCGTCAGCGAGGGCACCCGGGCCGGCGCCGCGGCACGTCCGGAAGCGCGGGCGGGCAGCCGGCGGGCGTACCGGTTCAGCGAGCCGGGCGTCCGCTGGGAGCCGTGCCGGACGATCGGCTGGCGGCTCAACCCGCGCGGCGGCTACCGGGGCTCCCTCACGGACCTGAAGAAGGCGTTCCGCCTCATCGGGAAGGCCTCGGGGCTGCGGTTCCGCTACCAGGGCAGCACGTCGCGGCGCGTCGGCAGGCACAGCCCGGCCGCCGCGCGGACCGACATCCTGGTGTCCTGGGAGACGCCGAAGACCGTGCCCGGGCTGCGGCGGCGCGTGCTGGGCATGGCGTTCACCTCCTACTACCCCGCGACGAAGCGGTACGCCTCCGCGTCGATCGCGCTCGACCGCACGGAGCGGCACCTGCGCCGGGGCTTCCACCGCTCGGGGTCCGTGGACTGGGGTCAGGTGATGACGCACGAGATCGGCCACACGATCGGCCTCGCCCACGTCTCCGAGCGGCTGCAGAACATGCACGGCACCGTCACGTCGCACAACCACCGGCTCGGCGCCGGCGACGCCGAGGGCATGCGGCGGCTCGGGCCGGGGCGGCGCTGCCGCTGACCGGGCGCCGGTCCGGTGCGTCGTACCTGATGAACGCGTTGGGTTTTCGACGATCAGCCAACGCGTTGGTCAGGTACGACGACCTCCCGGGTCACCCGAGCGGCGGTCCGCTCCACCACGCCGTCCACCACGCCGTCCAGCGCGGCACTCGGATCGTGGCGGGCCTGCCGGACGAGAGCGGCGTCCAGGCCCGCGTAGGCGGCGGCCAGCGCGGGCGTGATCCCGTGGCGGAGGAGCAGGTCGACCCGCTCGCCGCCGTCCGGGGTGCTCTCCAGCACGCCCAGGACCGCCTCGTCGCCGGCGTCGGCCAGCGAGACGGTCAGCACGGCGGCGAGCAGGCCGTCCAGCGGGTCGGCCGCGCGCCGCGGGCCGCCTCCGAGGACACCGGCCCGGAGGGGCGACCCGGACGGGCGGGCGGTCATGCCCCCACCCCCGCCTTGCTGCCGGCCCCCGGCGCCGCGCCGGTGCCGTGGCCGCTGTCCTGACCCATGGCGTGACCGTGGCGGGCGAGCGAGCGGCGCACCAGGGCGAGGCTGTCCAGCCCCAGCATCCGCACGACGTCGGCGACCTCGTTGGGCGGCCACCGGTCGTCGCGGGCGTGCTCCGCGACGAGCAGCAGCCAAGCCACCATCTGCTCGGGCGGGCTGTCGTGGAGCTGGGCCTCGGGTGCGCCGGAGGTCGGGTCGAGCATCGTGGTCTCCTTCGGTGGACGGCCGGCGTCAGGCCGCGCGGGTCAGCTGGTCGGGCCGGAGTCGGGCGACGGGTCGGGCGGCGTCGAGCACCGAACCGGCCGCCTGCCTGATGGCGGCGAGCACCAGGCGGGGCGTGTCGCCGTACGGCGCCGCCGGGTGGGCGGCCGCGCGCGCGAGCACGGCGTCCAGCCGGTCACGAGCTCCGCGGTGGGCCGCTCGTGCCGCCTCACGCACCTCGTCGCTGAGCGTCGCGTAGTCGGAGCAGGCCTCGTGCTCGGCGGCGATGTAGGAGTCGACGAGGTCGCCGGCGATCTCCCGCCACGCCTCGTCCCGCGGGCCCGCGGCACCGGCCACCGCGGTCCGCAGGCGCTGGAGCGCCTTCCTCGGGGGTCGGGGCAGCGGCGAGGCGGCGGCGAGCGCGAGGAGGTGGCTGACCTCGGCCGGACGCGCCAGGAGCGCGGCGGAGGAGTCCTCGGTCTGGTCGTCCCAGAGTGCGAGCAGCAGGTCGTCGGTCGCGCTCCGCGCGACGGCGGCGCCGTCGACCACCACGGCCCGCCACATCCGCAGCGAGCGGTAGGCCAGGGTGTCGTCGGCCTCGAGCGCCGCGACGCACCGGTCGCGGTCCGCCATCGCCTCCGGCCGTACGGCGCCGGGCACGCCGAGCCCGGCACACAGCGCCTGGGCGGAGACCACGAGCCGGTCGCGCTCCCGCATGCCGCGGGTACGACGGACGTAGTCGTCGGCCAGGTCGTCGAGATGGGACGCGTGCGGGTCGGCGCACCGCCCGGCCACCGTGCTGGCCGTGCTGGCGGTGCCGGCCGTGCCGGCCGTGCCGGCCATCGGGGCGGCCACCGCGTCGACCATCGCGGCGAACGCGTGGCTGGTCGGGTCGACCGGCGCTCCGTTGCGGGCGCCGGCCCTGCGATGGTTGCGCAGCTCCGACGGCAGGGCCGTGCGGGCGACCTGCCGGGCCCAGCCGCACGCGGACCGGCCGCGGGCGGTGGCCAGGGAGAAGAAGGAGCGGTCGGTCAGCTTCTCGACCAGCAGGTGCAGGAGGAGGTCGGCGAGGTCGGCCCGCGTCTGGTGCGAGAGGTCGGTCCGGCGGGTGGCGACGTCCCGGTGGATGCCCGCGGTGAAGAGCGCTCCGCAGATCTCGCGGCGGGCGGTGCGGTCGTCGATGTCTCCGGCGAAGTACCGCTCGATGAGGTGGTGCACGACCTGGTCGACGTGGTCGGTCGACGACGGCACGGACGCAGGAGCGGCAACGGCAGTGCAGATGGTCATGCCGGGGAGGTGCGCGGGGACTCGGCCAACCGCTGAGCCGTTGGTCGGGGATCGTGTGGCGGACCTCGGGTCCGGGCGAGCAGCGGCCGCACGACCGACCCGGCGGAGCGGGTGCGCGCGGCCGAGGCACGCGGCGCTCAGCCGTCCTCGGCGGTCCTCAGCGCAGGTGTACGTCGTGCCGCAGGCGACCCGAGGCGTCGTACCCGACCCGCTTGATGGCGCGCGGCGCGAGCTGTGGTCAGCAGACCTCGGCGGCACCCTGCTCGAGGCAGGGGTCGGGCAGCTCCGGCGGCAGCTCCGTGGCGAGGCTCGTGGCCAGGACCTGGCGGAGCGCATGGCGCCGGCGGGCGACCTGCGCCGGCCGGACCCGCCGCTGGTTCTCTCTCAACAGGGCGCGAAGGCCGACCTCGGTGTCCCCGGCGTCGGTCGGGTGGTCAACCGTGTACATAGGACCCTCATCCCGCGCAGACCCCACTCCGCTCGTCAAGTTTGCCGAAACAGTGTCGTTCGACGCCGACGCCTCCGACGCGACACCGTGGCGATCGCGACGTCAGCAGGTCCCCAGTCCCGCCTCGGTCGGCCGACCACGACGTGGGCCACGCGAACCTTCGGGTTCTCCCGCAGCAGCGGCCGTCCCCCGAGGGCCCACTCGACCCGGTCGAGTGCGATCAAACTTTGAACGACCTGATCAACCCACATCCGGGAGGACCCTGTCCCGAAGTTGGCAAAATTCAGGAGAATTGCCGGGCACGCGACGGCAAACGATGCATCGGCCGGCGGCGCGCGCGGCAGCCCGGGAGGTGGCGCTTGCCGGCGAGCTCGCATGTAACTCGGTGTTCGGTCGTCTACCTCGGGGCTGTGACCGGTCACAAGACCGTGGTGGATGCCCGAACACCGTGGTGGAGGACCGAACACCGAGTTACATGTCCGGTACGACGAGCCGCGAGGCGGGCGGCGACCCGCCCTCAGGCGGGGCGGGAGGCGAGCGTGCGGCGGATGCCGTACCGGTCCTGAGCGACGGTCCGGGCGATCTGGCGCAGCCGCGCGACGCGTGCCCGCGCCGTCGACGGCTCGACACCGACGACGGCCGCGATCTGGGTGGCGTTCGGGTGGGCGTCGTACTCGGTACCCAGGGCGGGCGCGAACCAGATCCGGGCGATCTGGCCCAGCTGTGCGCTCTCGGCGGTGCACGCCTCGATGCAGAGCCGGATCAGCTGTGCGCGCTCGGTCGCGTGCAGGTCGGAGTCGCTCTCCAGGGCGTCGTGGACCAACCGGTCGTGATGGTCGGTGATGTCCTCCGCCGGCGCGGCCAGCTGGAGGTCCTCGAGGCGGCACTCCATCCCCTGCCGCTTGTAGTCGGACCTGATGGCGGCCAGCCGCCGGTTCGTCCTCTCGACGACCTCGTGGTCGGTCGGCTCGCGCTCGAGCTCGGCGAGGAGCAGCGCGCGCGTCTTCTCCATCTCGCGAACGCGCCGCTTCACCGCGACCATGCCCGAGGCCGGGTTGAAGCCCGCGGAGGAGTCGACGAAGGCGGTCGCGGCGGAGCGGGCCCGGAAGGTGAGCAGACCGCGCCAGCTGCCGACCTCCGCCAGCCGGTGCGGATGCTCGACGAGCTCGGTGACCAGCGTGTGGGCGGCGATGCGGACGATCTGGCAGAAGTCGTCGTGCCAGGTGGTCCGGTCGGCCCGGAACTCCCGGCACAGGCCCGCGGCAACACCGCGGGTGATCGGCTCGGTGGCGGCGATGAAGTCGTTGACCAGCAGGTCCCGGGCGCCGGCGTCGCGCTCGCTGACGATGGCTGCCAGCAGATCGCCGATCGGCACCACGGTGCCAGGTCCGGTGGCGGTCACGGGATCCCCCTCCTGCTCCGCGACCGGTCGGCACGGCGTGGCCGCTGGGGTCGCTGTTGCTGCTGGTGCTGTTGAGACGGGGGGACTCGGGCACATCTCACCACACCCGATCGGCACCGAGGCGCGTTCTTGAGCAGAACACGCCGCACCGGCGCGGCCGGGCCACCCGTACGACGGTCGGCGAGCGGTCCGGAGAGCCGGTCCGGGAGGTACGACGGGGAGCGGTCGGCGGCGATGGCCGGGCCGAGGTCCGCGAGGTGGGATGGCTCAGCAGCGGAGCGCGCCTGCCGAATGGCCACCGGCGAACGGTCACCGGGTCGCGCCGATCGGTGGCGTGCCGGAGTCGTACCGCAGGCCGGTGGCGAGGCCGCGGCCGCAACGTACTGTCGAGTAGATTGACCGGGGAACCAGCGCAGAAAGCGTCAGGATGGGCGACAAGATGGCAGACGAGTCGGTGACCGCCGGCTCGCCGGAGCAGGCGGCGGTCGACGAGCCTCGGCGCCCCGGCGCAGCCACCGGCTCCTCCGACGCGGACTCGGCGTCCCCCTCGGTGGAGCGCTCGACGCTGGCGGCCGTGCCGGACGCCGCGCCGGCCGATCGCCGTGCGCCGGTGGCACGGTGGGCGATGAGCCTGGCCGAGCCGCTGATCTCGACGTCCCGACGGATCGTGCTCGACGCCGACCTGGCGGCCTTCACCGCCGGCAACCCGCAGTGGACGACGTACTGGTTCGCCGGCCTCGTCAGCGACCTGGTCGCCACGCTTCCGCCCGAGGACCCCTGGCGCCACCTCTCCGCCAGTCTCGACCTGGGGGCTCTGTCCGACGGTCCGGCGGGTGAGGAGGACCGGCTCTCCTTCGACAACCCACGAGGACGCGCGGCGCCGGCGGGCACCGGCGCGGTGTTGCCGGACGGGCGTCGGTTCGGGACGGCCGAGGACTCCGCCGACCTGCTGATGCCCGACATCGGACCGCCGGACGCCGACATCGGCGTGGTGGCGCTGACCGAGCCGCTGGACCCGGTCGCGGCGGCGCTCGCCGGCTTCGCGACCGCCGACACGGAGCTCTTCCACGCGGCCCTCGCCCGGCTCTGGCGTCGGCTGCACGCCGACGCCGTCGACCACGACGGGTCTCCCGGCGCGGGTGGGCGGTGGCTGGCGGTGGTGACTCCGGTGCTGCGCCGGTTCATCCATCGCCGACGGGTCTACACCGGCCCCGAGGACCCGTTCCCCCTGGTCGCGGCGTTCTCGTGGATGGCCCGCGCGGACCGACTGGCGGCCGTCGCCGGCCCGCTGTCGGGCGAGCGCGGTCTCGCTGCCGAGGGCGCGCTCCGCGCCGGGGCCTACAGCGACCTGCGCCTCTAGCTCCCCGGGCTCATCAGGCCCGGCGCCACCGCAGACCCGGTGCCACCGCAGACCCGGTGCCACCGCGTCGGTCCGGGTGTTCCCCTTGCCCGCAGGTGTGACAAGGTTTACTGTCACAGTGTCCGTGCCGGCGGCCCCATCCCAACCGGCGCGGACCCTGACCCCGCCCGTCTGGGAGGTGAGCGGGTTCAGTGTGTCCCCGCAGTTGGCGCTCCACCGGACCCAGCCCGGTGGAGCGCCCCTGCGGGCGGCTCGCGCCCCGGCCGGATCGGAACCGTCCGCTGCGCCTCTCCCCGGCGCCCGCCGCGGTCACCCGGCGCCGGCCGCGGTCACCCGGCGCCGGCCGCGGTCACCCCGGCGACGTACCGGCTCCCGACTAGCGCCCCGCCGGCGCGGGTACCGCGCTGAAGAGTCGCGCGGTGCCGGCCGATCCGCCCAGCGCCGCGCGGGACCGCCCACGGCACCGCCGCACGGGATCGCACAAAGAGAGGTCAGCGATGAGCCAGATCCAGGAGTCCATCGACGTCGACGTGCCGGTGCGCACGGCGTACAACCAGTGGACGCAGTTCGAGTCCTTCCCCCAGTTCATGTCGGGCGTGGAGTCGGTGACCCAGCTCGACGACACCCGCCTGCACTGGGTGACCAGCATCGCCGGCGTGGAGCGCGAGTTCGACGCCGAGATCACCGAGCAGCACCCCGACGAGCGGGTCGCCTGGGCGAGCACCGGCGGCGAGACGCGCCACGCCGGCGTGGTCACCTTCCACCGGCTCGACGACACCAAGTGCCGGGTGATGGTGCAGATCGACTGGCAGCCCTCGGACCTCGTGGAGAAGGTCGGCTCCGCCGTCAACGTGGACGAGCGGCGGGTCAAGGGCGACCTCGACCGGTTCAAGGAGTTCATCGAGTCCCGCGGCCACGAGACCGGGGCCTGGCGCGGCGACGTCGACGCCGACACCTGACCGGTCCGACCTCGAGGTCGCCCGACGCGTCGGGCTTCATACGGCGATCCCGAACGACCGTGGTGACGTGGGCGTCGAGCTCGGCGAGGCCCGTCGCCCGCTCGACGCAGCAGCGTGCAGGCGTCCGTGGTCAGCAGGTGATCCATGGCCTGGCGGCAGACCCGTACCCGCAGCCGCTGTGCTCCTGCCGCGGACTCAGAGCCGGGCCGGCTGATCCGGCAGGTGCACGCCCTCCGGCTCTCGGAGCAGGTCGATCACCCGCGACCAGCCGTCCGCCTCGTGCCCGCGATCGACGGCCGCGCGGGCGAGGTCGTGCATCAGCTCGGGGAGCCGGCTGTCCAGGCCGGACGCCCTGCTGGTGGCCACCATGTGTGCCAACGCGGCCAGCTCCATCGCCAGGTTGTCCTCGGTGCCGGGATGGCTGGCGGCGTCGACGTCGGCGGCCAGTCCCTCGAACGTCGCCGGCAGGATCGCGAGCATCTCCTTCGCCCACGGGACGAAGGACGCCGCATCGAGGCCGTGGGCGGTCACCATGCCGGCAGCATGGAGGAACGCGGTCATCCCCGCGAAGAAGACCTCGAGCATGGAGGTGTCGAGCAGCGCGGCCAGCCCGGGGTCGTCGCCGACGTACTCCGACCGGGGGGGCGAGGACCTCCAGGGCGGGGCGATGCCGGTCCAGGAGGTCCGCCCGCCCGGCGTAGAGGATGAGCGAGTCCGGGGTGCCGATGAGCGGGGTGGGCACCATGATGGCGCCGACCAGGACGTCGATCCCGCGCTCGGCGGCCCAGGCCTGCGTCTCGCGCGCCTGCTCGGGGGTCGACGAGGCGAGCACCACGACGGTGCGGTCGGTGAAGGCCGCCGCAGGGAGGGACTCGAGCAGCTCGCGGGTGGCCTGCTGGTCGCGCAGGCAGGTGATGACCAGGTCGGCCGACTTCACGGCGGCGGCGAGGTCGGGCGCGGCGACGGCGCCCACGGACACCAGCGCCTCGGCCCGGGCAGGCGTGCGGTTCCACACGGTGGTGGGGAGGCCGCCGGCGACGAGGGCCCGCGCCAGAGCGGAGCCCATCGCGCCCAGGCCGAGGACGGAGACGGGGGCCTGCGGGGCGGGTGAGGGGCTGGAAGTCATGTCCCCACGATCGGTTGCACCTCCTGCCTGGACAAGTACCTACTATTTTGTGCGGTACTTACCTTCTGGTCAGTGAAGGGCGGAGCATGTGATGCCGGAGTTCCTGTGCGGGCTCGATGCAGCGGTCGCCGTCGTCGACGGCAAGTGGAAGCCCCTCATCCTGTGGGCGCTCAGCGTGGAGCCCCGGCGCACCGGCGAGCTCCGCCGCGAGCTGCCGGGCGTCTCCGAGAAGGTGCTCATCCAGCAGCTCCGCGACCTCGAGCGGGACGGAGTGGTCCACCGGGAGGTGCACCACCAGGTCCCGCCCAAGGTCGTCTACTCCCTGACCGAGAAGGGCCGGGCCCTGAACCGTGCGCTCGAGCCGCTCGGCCTGTGGGGCGAGCAGCACATGGCCGAGATTGCCGCCGTGCGCAGCTGAGCCGACGGGGGCCACGCGTGGAGCACTCGACCGCGGGCACCAGGCCGACCTGGGTGAGCCGCAGCGCCGTGCCGTCCGGCGTCGCGTCGACGTCGAAGACGATCTCGGTGCTGGTCCACTCGGCGGGGTTGGAGGGTGAGGGCGAGGTGGCTCTCGGCGACCCGCCAGACCACCCGTCGCGTCGGCACCAGCGCCGTCACCTTGCTGGACGCTGTGGTGCTGCGGCAGGTGCCGGTAGCTGAACCCGGCGCCGACCCCGGTCGACCCGCCCCTCGATCCGGCGGTCCATCACGCCGGCACGTCGAGCACGGCGGCGTACACCTCCTCCGGCGACTGCGTCACCGTGTACGACGTCGTGTAGCCGATGGCCGTGCTGGTCGGCTCGCGCCTGTCCCTCTCGCCGTTCTGCAACTTTTGGTTGCCCGGCGGTAGGCCGCACTGCACGGACGACTCGCGGTCTCTTGTTGCGGGATCGCTGCTGGCGCGTCGCTGGACGGTCGTACGCACCGGAGCCCCCGCCGGTCGGCGGGGGCTCCGGTGTCGTGCGGCGCGAATGCCCGGTCAGTACGACGTCTGCGACTGCACGTTCAGCTCGTCGGTCTTCACGCTCCGCGCCCGGGCGACGCGCGGGTCGTTGAGCCGGAACACGTCGAAGCCCATCTGGATGTCGCTGGAGTAGATGTGGCCGTTGTACCAGTACGCCGACCACGAGCCGCCCAGGATCAGCTCGTCCGCGGAGAGCGGGCCGCGGTCGAAGTGCGCGATCTCCTTCGGGTTCGCGGAGTCGGTGAAGTCCCACACCGAGATGCCGCCCTGGTACCAGGCCTGCACCATGATGTCGCGGCCCCGGACCGGGATCAGCGAGCCGTTGTGGGCCACGCAGTTCTCGGTGTTGGCCTGGGTCCGCGGGATCTTGAAGTAGGAGCGGAACTCCAGCTCGCCGCCGACGATGTCGTAGATCCCGTCGGCACCCTTCGTCTCACCGACCGTCGGGTTGCAGGTCGGGCCGCCGCCACCGCCGAGCTCGTCGGTGAAGACCACCTTGGTGCCGGCGTTGTTGAACGTCGCGGAGTGCCAGAACGCGAAGTTCTCGGTGTCCCGGACGGTCTCGGTGACGACCGGGTTCTCCCGGTCGGCGATGTCGATCAGCACCCCGTCGCCCATGCACGCGCCGGCCGCGATGTCCTTGCTCGGGTAGGCGGTCAGGTCGTGGCAGCCGGAGGTCTCTCGCGAGTAGTTGCCCGACGGGTTGCCGCCGGCGGGGAAGAGCACCGGCTCGCTGACCACGGCCGCGTCCTGAGGCGCCTCGGTCGGCACCTTCACCACGCTGATCTGGTCGTGCGGCGGCTGGCAGTCGGGGAAGCTCGCGTTCGGCGAGTACGACGACACGTACACGTAGACGTCGCGCCCGTCCTTCGACGGGGCGAGCGTGTGGGTGTGCGAGCCGCACGCGGTCTCGACGGCGGCGACGTACTGCGGGGCGGTCGGGTCGCTGATGTCGAAGACCCGGATGCCCTCCCACGACTCCTTGATCCGCGCGGACTGCGGCTCGTTGTCGCAGGTGTCGTTGCTGCGGCTGGAGTCGACGCTGAGGACCAGCAGGTCGTCGTACACCGAGATGTCGTTCTGCGAGCCGGGGCAGAGCACCTGGGTGACGATCCTCGGCTTGTGCGGCTTGCGGATGTCGTAGACGGTCAGGCCGTCGTAGTTGCCCTGGAACGCGTAGTCGCCCTGGAACGCGAGGTCGGTCTGGAAGGACGACTCGGCCGTGAACGGCCCGGACTTCGGGAGGTTGGCGAGCAGCGTGATGTTGTCGCTCTTGTCGACCTCGCCGGGCGCGAGCACGGCGTCGCTGTCGTCGAGGCCGGCCAAGTCGTTGCCGGGCAGGCAGGCGTCGTCGAAGTTGTCGCCGGCCCGCTCGGCCGCGCGCTCCTGGCCGGGCGGGCAGACCGACGCGCCCTTGCCGGGCTTGTCACGGTCGTCGTCGTGGGCGACGGCGGGCAGGGTCGCTGCGGAGGCGCCGAGGGCGAGTACGCCGAGGGTGGTGACGCAGAGTCTGCGCAGGGGGACAGGGATCGCCATGTTCACTCCCGAGAAAAGTTGGATGCGGATCCGGTCCGACTCTCGCCTATGGTGAGCGCACCCCGCAACCCCTCCTCGAGGAGCTTCTCGGTGTCTCGGTCCCGCTCTCGGTCGCTGTCCCCCTACGGCCTCGTGGCCGCCGCGCTCGCGGCGGCGCTCGCGCTGAGCGGCTGCCTGGAGAAGGAGGACTCCGGCGAGCCGGAGGTGTCGTCGAAGGTGATCCAGCCCGGCGGGCCGGGCGAGGAGGCGTCGACGCTCGCGCCGAGCGCGACCGCCGAGCACGCCGAGGCGGCGCACGACGACGTCGCCTTCATGCAGATGATGATCCCCCACCACGCGCAGGCACTGACCATGTCGAAGCTGGCCCCCAGCCGCGCGCAGTCGCCCGAGGTGAAGGCCCTGGCCCGCCGCATCCTCGCCGCGCAGCGGCCGGAGATCCTGATGATGGCGGCGTGGCTGACCGAGCGGAACCTCGCCGTACCGTCGGCGGAGGACGACCCGACAGACTTCGACCACGGCGAGCACGGGCACGCCACGATGCACGGGATGCTGACCGACGAGCAGATGCGCGAGCTGCGGGCCGCGAGCGGCCCCGAGTTCGACCGGCTGTTCCTCGAGCGGATGATCCAGCACCACGAGGGCGCGATCACGATGGCCGACACGGTCGCGACCGCGGGCACCGACGTCCAGGTCAGCGAGCTCGCCAGCGAGATCGTGATCGGCCAGGGCGCCGAGATCGACCGGATGCGGGAGCTGCTCGAGCAGCTCTGAGCGCTCGCACCGGGAGGTGGCCCACTCGCCGTCGATGACGGCGCTGGGCACGGGCCGCCGGAAGGCGTACGCTCGGGCACCCTCACGAAGGGATCCGACATGCGCCTTCTCCGCCGCATCCTGGCCCGAATCCGCAGCCGCCCGCTGGACAGCAGGCGCGTGTTCGACCGGCGCGACCGCGACCATGGCCGTGCCAGCGAGCACCGCCCCTACGACCCGCCGTACCGGACCGGGTGCCCCTGACCCCTCTCTCGGTCGAGAGACTGTGGCCGGCAGTGGTCCTGCGCCGGCAGCTTCCTACGCGAGGCTGAGCATCACCGCGGCGACCTCGGCCGTCGCAGCGTCGCGGAGCGCGGTGCCCATGTCGTCGAGCACGAGCAGCCGCGCACCGCGGATCTCCGCGGCGAGCGCCTCGCCGTTCCCCACGGGGAAGAACGGGTCCCGCGCCCCGTGGACGACGAGCGTCGGCATCGTCAGCTGACCGAGGCGCTCCCGCCACCGTGGGGCGCAGTCGAGCCGAGCGAACACGGTGCCGAGCTGGTTCGCCAGGTGCACCACCGGCTCGTCCGACGGCGTCCGGTCCCAGATCCGCCCTGCCACCGCGGCCGCCTGCGACGGGTCGTCGCCCAGCAGCCGGGCACCCTCCGCCGCGAACGCGGCGACCGCCGACCGATCGCGCCAGTCCGGCAGAGGGTTGGAGAACAGCGCCGCCATGGTCGCGGCGTCGTGGTCGGGCAGGTCGGCGTCGACCGGACCCGGGGCGACGGGCCGAGTGCCCACCAGCGTCAACGCCGAGAACGTGTCGGGATGGTCGAGCGCGGCGACCTGGGCGACCATCCCGCCGACGCCGATCCCGCCGAGATGCGCCCGCTCCATGCCCAGCGCGCGGACGAGCGCCGCGGCGTCCGCGGCGAGATCGCGCAGGGTGTACGCCGGCGCCTCGGGGTCGACCGTCGTCGAGGCTCCGCAGTCGCGCAGGTCGTATCGGACCACGCGCCGCCCTGCCGCCGCCAGCCTCTCGCACAGCGCATCCGGCCACGACAGCATCGTGGGCCCACCCGCCAGGAGCACCAGCGGATCGCCCTCCCGGCCGAAGGCCTGGAGGCCCAGCTCCACGCCGTTCGCGGGGACGGTCGTGGACCGAGGGTGCTCGTCCGTCGTCCCGCCGCTCGTGACGGCCTTCCGGTCCTGATCGCGCATGCCGGGACGACTCGCGCGAGGCGGCCGACTCATCGGCACGGCCTCGTCCGGGCGCACCGGGTGTCAGCCGACGGGACGGGGGCGGCGCTCGGCCCGCACTCTCCAGAACCGGACGAGCTCCACGACGAGCGCGGTCGCGGTGCCGAGCACCAGGACGGCTCCCGCCCACACGACGCCCTCGAGGGCGGCCAGGTCGCACTCGCCGTCGAAGTCCGGAGCGCTGCAGTTCTCTGCCTCGAAGTGCGCGCTGCCGGCGCCGAAGGCGACGTACATGCCGACGACGATGGTCGTGGTGTAGATCGCGATCCGCGCCCACGCCGTGAGCCTGCGTGGAGTTCGCGCCGGACCCGCGTCGGCGCCGGCGGATGACCACAGGGCCGGGGTGAGCAGCACCAGGGCCAGCACCCCGAGCACCACCTCGAAGACGAGGAGCTCGCCCTCGTAACCCGTCCAGATGAACCGGAAGCCCGGGTCGGTGAAGTGCAGCGCCACGATCGCGACGTCGAGCACCGCCAGGGCGGCCCCCAGCGACCGGCGCGCGGGTCGGTCGGTCAGGCCGACGGCCAGCGCGGCGAGGGCCAGCACGCCGGCGAGCATGCCCAGGGGCATGACGAAGCGCGCGTCGCCGAAGCCCGAGGTGTCGTCGAGCCGGACGAAGCGGCCGGCAGCGAGCAGGAGCAGGCTGACCGCCAGGAGGGACAGGGCCGCGCCGGTCCTGGTGCGGAGTCTGCGGCTGACCTCCATGGCGGCCTCCAGTCCGACGGGGATGGGCGACCCTGCGGGTCGCGGCCATTGTGGTCCCTGGGGGCGGACCCGCGCGCCCGATCGGAGAATCGGCGACCGCGACGCAGGCGGCCCTCACCGGCTCCGCGTGCTCAACGCGCGCGCAGCAGGTCGTCCAGCGCCTTCATCAGAGTCGCGACCCGCCCTCGACCGGCGAGCGCAGGAGGGTAG
Source organism: Nocardioides proteolyticus (assembly GCF_051280635.3). Taxonomy (NCBI): domain Bacteria; kingdom Bacillati; phylum Actinomycetota; class Actinomycetes; order Propionibacteriales; family Nocardioidaceae; genus Nocardioides; species Nocardioides proteolyticus. The sequence goes on from NZ_JBNBPO030000017.1 coordinate 63,262, forward strand.
CGCCGTACCACCTCGACGATGGCCGGCGACGCGCGCTCGGCGGCCCGGGCGATGCGGTCGAGGGCGACCGCGGGGTCGCCCGCCAGGAGCTCGTCGACGTGTGCGGCGTGGGCGTCGGCACGCAGGATGTGGCCCAGCTGGTCCGCGCGTGCGAAGGGGTGCAGGTAGGCGGACCCTGCTGCGTCGCCGGCGGCGTGCGCGGCATGCCTGGCCGGCTCGGTGGCTGCGGCCTTGGCCGCACGGTGTGCATCCAGGGCGCCGACCCGCTGGCGGTTCGTCCGACGCCCGCCGTTCGCGAAGTCGGCGGCTGCCTCGATCGCAGACCGCGGCCGACGATCCTCCGGCACACTGCGCTCGAAGACCGGGAGCACCGACGCGGCGGCCGCCGTCGCGAAGCGGGTCACCTCCCGCAGCTCGTCCATGGTCAGCTCGAAGTAGTCACCGGGGTCGATCGCCACGCAACGCAGTCTCCCCTGGGGCGCCGTACGACGGCTCAGGTGCCGGGATGCAGCCGATCCTGCCACCGCTGCCCGGGCTCCCGCGGAGTCCCGCCGTCACTGCGCGTCCCGGGTGCTGGCACCGTCGCTCTGAGAGACTGGTCCCATGTCCGGTGACCTGTCGTTGCCGCTCTTCTGGCGCGTCTGCCTGATCAACGGCGTCGTCTTCGGGCTCGCCGTCGCCGTGCTCGCGCTCTCCCCGGCGACCGTCTCCGCTCGACCGCTGTGGTCGGAGATCGCGGTCCTCACCGTCGGGTTCGTGGTGATCTGCCTGCTCAACGGCCTGCTGCTCCGGTCGGTGCTGCGCCCGCTGGACCGGTTCACGGCCGTCATGTCGAGCATCGACCTCCGCCGGCCGGGGCGTCGTCTGGACGCGGCCGGTGGAGGCCCCGCCGGCGAGCTGGTCGCACGCTTCAACGAGATGTTGGAGCGGCTGGAGGAGGAGCGGACCGCCAGCACCGTCCGTGCGCTGCAAGCCCAGGAGGCGGAGCGCGAGCGGATCGCCCGCGAGCTGCACGACGAGATCGGCCAGAGCCTTACCGCGGTCCTGCTCGGGCTGAAACAGGCACTCCTGACCGCGCCCGAGGACCTCGCCCCGGAGCTCGAGATGGCCCGGGACACGACCCGCCGGAGCCTGGAGGAGGTACGGCGGATCTCTCAGCGCCTGCGACCCGGCGTACTGGCTGACCTCGGCCTGCTGAACTCCCTGTCGAGCCTCGCCAGCGAGCTGACCGCGCGCACCGGGGTCCGGGTCCAGCGCGGTTTCGCACCCGGCCTACCGCCGCTGTCGGGTGAGGCGGAGCTGGTGGTCTACCGCGTCGCGCAGGAGGCGCTGACCAACGTGGCCCGCCATGCCCGCGCCACCGAGGTCGAGCTCGGCCTGACGCGCCGCGGCGACCGGCTCGTGCTCCGCGTGGCCGACGACGGGATCGGCCAGGGCGTGTACCCCGAGGGCGCCGGGATCCAAGGCATGCGGGAGCGGGCACAGATGGCCGAAGGAGAGCTGCAACTGCGCCAGCGCGAGGGCGGCGGGACCGTCGTCGAGCTCGAGCTGCCGCTGACGGCGGTGACCGAGTGACCATCCGCATCCTGCTGGCTGACGACCACGCGCTCGTCCGCACCGGGATCCGCCGCATCCTCGAGTCGCAACCGGACCTGACCGTGGTGGCGGAGGCCGCCGACGGAGCCGACGCGGTGCAGCTCGCCCGCACCCACCAGCCGGACCTGGCAGTCCTCGACGTCTCGATGCCCACCATGACGGGACTGCAGGCCGCGCGCGAGATCAGCCGGCGTGCGCCGTCGGTGCGCACACTGATGCTCTCGATGCATGACAACGAGCAGTACTTCTTCTCCGCGTTGCAGGCCGGCGCGTGCGGCTACGTGCTCAAGTCCGCCGCGGACGAGGACCTGGTCGCTGCGTGCCGGAGCGCGATGCGCGACGAGCCGTTCCTGTACGCCGGCGTGGCCGGCACCCTCGTCCGTGACTTCCTCGACCGGATGCGCCGGGGCGAGCGCATCCCACGCGCCGTGCTGACCGAGCGGGAGAACCAGGTCGTCAAGCTCATCGCGGAAGGGCACTCCTCGAAGGAGATCGCCCAGGAGCTCGTCATCAGCATCAAGACGGTCGAACGTCATCGCGCCAACGTCCTTGCCAAGCTCGGGATGCGTGACCGCACCGAGCTGACCAGGTACGCCGTCCGGGCCGGCCTGATCGAGCCCTGATCGCGCGGACGGCGCAGCCCGAGGGTCGGATATATGGGGGCAGGACCCCATACTCCACGAGGCGGCCGGCCGCTTGGCTGAAGGCATGCCCTCCGTGCTCGCTCGCCTCCACCTGACCGCGGCGCGCCTGGTCGACGGGAGGACCAGCGCGCCCCACGTCGTCAGCCATCAGGTCGTCCCGGTCACCGTGCGTGCGCTGACGGCGGACGCCGCGGACCTGCGCCTGCTCTTGGAGGTGCGGGTGGAGGACGGAACGCTCGACCCTCACCTCGCCGAGCGGTTCGTGCATGCGGTCGCGGTTCCGGCGACGCGACGCTGGATCGAGCGTCATGACCTCGCGAGCCTCCAGACCCGGCTGACGCCGGTGCTCTCCGAGGTGGGCGGAACGATCGAGGACCCGCTGGCCGAGCTCGGCCTCACCCTCCTCGACGTCGTACTGGTCGCGGCAGAGCACGTGTTGACCCCGGCGTCGACGGACCCGGTCGATGGACCCGAGTGAGCTCAACCTGGTCCTGCTGGTCGGCACCGGCGTCCTGATCGCAGCAGTGGCCGCGGTGCGCCTGGCGAGCCGCGCAGGTCTGCCGACCCTGCTCATCTACCTCGCGATCGGCGTTGCGCTGGGTGAGTCCGGTCTCGGGCTGGACTTCGAGGACGCCGACCTCGCGCAGGTGCTCGGCACGGTCGCCCTCGCTGTGATCCTCGCCGAGGGCGGCTTCACGACGGACTGGAAGGTGATCCGACCGGTTGCTCCTCTCGCCGGGGTGCTGGCCACGGCGGGGGTCGGCATCTCCGTGCTGGTCACCTCGTCGCTGGTGTACTGGCTGCTGGACGTGGACGTGCGCACGGCGATCCTGCTCGGTGCTGTGGTCTCCTCCACGGACGCGGCGGCGGTCTTCGCAGTGCTGCGGAGGCTGCCGGTCCGGGGCAGGCTCCGTGCGGTGGTCGAGGCGGAGTCCGGCTTCAACGATCCGCCGGTGATCATCCTCGTGATGGTCGTGACGTCCTCGACCTGGGGGGACGCCGGCGCCGGGGGGATCCTCGCGCAGGTCGCCTACCAGCTCTCGATGGGCATCGTGGTCGGCTTCCTGGTCGCCAGGGCAGGACTGTGGCTGCTCACGCGCAGCGCGCTGCCCGCCTCCGGTCTCTATCCGATCGCCACGCTCTCGATCGCCTTCCTCGCCTTCGCCGTCGCGGGCGTCATCGGTGCCAGCGCCATCCTGGCGATCTACGTGGCCGGTCTGACGCTGGGCAACGCGTCCCTCCCCCACCGGGCCACCACGGCGAGCTTCGCCGAGGGTCTGGCCTGGCTGGCCCAGATCGGGCTCTTCATCATGCTCGGCCTCCTGGCCAGCCCCTCTCGACTCTGGGACGCCCTCCCGACCGCCCTGGTGGTCGGCGCCGCGCTGACGTTGGTCGCCCGCCCGGCCTCGGTGATCCTGTGTGCCACCCCCTTCCGAGTGCCGTGGCGTGATCAGGCGTTCATCAGCTGGGCCGGGCTCCGCGGAGCCGTGCCGATCGTGCTGGCCACGATCCCGATGAGCGTCGGGCTGCCCGGAGCCACCCGCGTGTTCGACGTGGTGTTGCTCCTCGTGGTCCTGTTCACCGTCATCCAGGGGCCGACGCTCCCGGTCGTCGCACGGCGGCTCGGAGCCGCCCATGGGGAGAACCCGCGGGAGCTGGTCATCGAGTCCGCACCTCTGGACGAGCTCGGTGGGATCCTCCTGCAGTTCTCGGTCCCCGCGGGGTCGCGGCTGGCGGGCGTGGAGATCTCCGAGCTGCGGCTGCCCGAAGGAGCCAGCGTCGCCCTTCTCCTGCGGCAGAAGGAGATCTCGGCCCCCGCCCCGACCGCAATGCTCCGGCCGGGGGACCACGTCCTGATCGCTGCCCCGCGTGCCCAGCGCGACGCGATCGAGCAGCGGCTCGCCGAGGTCAGCGCGAACGGCCGCCTCGCCCGCTGGTACGCCGCCGTCGAGGATCCCGCACCTCCGCCCGTGGTGTTCGCTGGAAGCGGCCGGGGCTCGTCCGCCCGCCTGGTCACCCGGGCCCCGCGGCCTCGGTGACCCCGGGTCGCCACGGCTCACGCACGTGCGCGAGCCACACCTTCTCCGGATCGAGGGCGCGGACGAGCCGCTGGCCCTCGGTCCGCGGCTCGTCCAGCTCCCCGAACCACACCGCGGTGTCGCCGCAGATCACCTCCCGCCGTCCCCCGGTCTCAACCACGACGACCTGGGAGCCGGGCGTGTGACCCGGCGCCGGGACGAGCCGGACACCGGGAAGCAGGTCGAGCTCGCCGTCGACCGCCCCGTAGTCCAGGCCTGGCGCGTCGGCCCACTCCCGGATCGTGTAGTCCTCCTCGCGGCGGGCGTCCTCGAGCTCCCGGCGCTGGACGTAGATCGGCCGTCCGCCGAAGAGATGGTTGCCTCCGCAATGGTCGGCGTGCAGGTGCGTGTTGACGACGATGTCGATGCCGGCGATGTCGAAGTCCTGCTCGCTCAGTGGATACAGGCGTGGCTCGAAGGCGGCGACGACCGCCGGGTGCAGCTCCGTCATGCCGGTGTCGACGAGGACCCGGCCGTCCGGATGGTCGATGACGTGCACGCACACCGGCATCACCTCGCCCTCCACGTGCAGGTCGGCGACGACGATCGGTGTGACGGTGACGGCCTCGTCGGCGTGCATCGGTGTCGGGTCGGTCATGCGTCCTCCTCGGGCCCCGGGTACGACGAGACGGCACCGCGGTCCTGAGGAGTGGTCATCGCTGGGGGCCGCTCAGCTGCGGTGTCTGCTCACGTCGCAGGGGTCGACCCGCGCCCCCGCGCGAACTCATCGGAGCCAGGGTCCGACCCACCACCGCCCTGAGCGATGCGCTCCGATCTTCCAGTCTTCGACGGTCGTAACCAGCCTCGGCCTCATCGGCCCGCCGCTGGATCTGCCGCTCCGGCACCAGAACCACGTCGCACCACGACAAGGGCACTCGCCGTGAGGGCGCCGCGGGTGGATGCTGCCGATGCGTCAGGCATGGGACCCGACATTGACGACGCGGCCGGAAGAGTCCCGATAGAAGAAGCGGCGGACCCCCCACTCCTCGAGAGTGAGCGGATGCACGATCTCGACCTCGAGGGCGAGCGCGGCGTCGTACGCCGCGTGCACGTCGTCGACGAAGACGGAGACATCCGGGTTGACCGGTGCGGTGGCGTCTGCCGTCATCAGGCTCAGCTGATGGCCTGCATCGTCGGCGAGCGTCGCGATCCAGCCGTGGTCCATCACCACCTTCAGTCCCAGGACCTCGGTGTGCTCGCGGATCGCCCTCGGCAGATCAGCGACGGTCAGGTCGGGCACGATTCGGTCGATGCGCATGACGCAAGTCGACCACATGTCGCGAAGCAGACCGGGCTCCGGCGACTCCGCGCCAGCTGTTCACCCCCACCGAGGCGCTTTCCGAGGTTCGCCGCCTATCGGCAGCCACATCCCCACTCAGTGGGCCATGTCGACGAACCGGCTGTAGTGACCCTGGAAGGCGACCACGATGTCGCGGGTGGCGCCGTTGCGGTGCTTGGCCACGATCAGGTCGGCCTCGCCGGGGCGGGTCGACTCCTTCTCGTACACGTCGTCACGGTGCAGCAGGATCACCATGTCAGCGTCCTGCTCGATCGAGTTGTGCAGGGCGATGCCATCGGCCACGAAGTTGTGCACGCCGAGCACGGTCGCGTCATAGACCGGCATCGCGCCGATCGGCTCGATGGACGCCACGGAGTCCCAGTAGACGTCGTTGGTGGCGAGCACCTCGAGGTCGGCGGCATCGAGCACTGAGGCCACCTTGGCGAGGCGCTCACGGCTCGGGGCGCGCTTCCACATCGTCGACCCGCCGAACTGCGTGCCCATGGCAGCGGCGAACTGGCGGTGCGTCATCCCGCGGTCACTGAGGATCGAGCGGACGTCGTCCCAGACCCCGAGTGGAATGGTGTCGGCGTTGGTGTTGGGCACCACCTCGCGGAGCGCCTCAGCGAGCCGGCGCGCCTGCTCGCCGCGGGCGCCGTGGACCCCGATCTCGTCGAGGAAGCGGAGCTGGTTGTCGACGCCGTAGATGTGGAGCTGCCAGCCGTCGCGATAGCCCCTCTTCCGGACGCGCTTGATCCTCGTGAACACGTTGTGGCGCGCCAGCAGCCGGGCCAGGTCATCGATGAGGCGACGGCTGGTGGAGGCGTAGTAGACGCGGCCGAGCCGGCGCTTCTCGTCGAGGTGGACGCAACCGTCGGTCGCCCAGATGTGCCGCAGGAACAGGCCGACCTGCTCCTTCGGCAGTCCGAAGACCCAGTCAGGCACGAACTTCTCATGGCTGCGCAGCCCGAACAGGCCGTCCTCGTCGAGCCACGCGGCGATCGGGTTGCGACGACCCCGGGCCAGGCGGAAGGGCGCGGGCAGCCGCAGGGTGGTCACCCGCGCAGCGGCGTGGTCGTCGCGTTGCGCCTCGATGGCGAACAGGTTGTGCGCCGCGGCGGCCACGGCGGAGAGGTTGGCCTCGTCCTGGCTGGCGTAGCGGATCGGCTGCCGCCTCACGAACGACCCGTCGCCGAGCAGGTGTGCGAGCAGGACGACCTCGTCGTCCTTGCGGGGGGTGACGACCAGCGGCGGCGGCACGTGCCGGACCGCGCCCACGCGGCTGCCGACGGTGAGCTCGGCGAGCGGCATCCAGCCGTCGTAGGTCAGGAACGGGTGGTTCGCGGTCGCCTTCACCCGCCGCCCGGACGCGAGGGTGACCTCGAAGACCGGCTTGGTGCCGCTGGGGAACGCGTGGGTCAGCGTGCGCGGGACCAGCTTGAGCCGGTCGTCGAGCGCCCAGACCGGCACGTCCCTGGCGCCCGACTCCATCAGCTCTCCGAGGCTGATCTCGGCGTTGGTGTCGGCTCGCAGCAGCCGCGTGTCGGCCGTCAGGCAACCGGACTCGCGGAGGTCGCTCATCATCGGCCGCTTGTCGGCGCGCTGCTCGGGGCCCCGGTTGAGCTGGGAGAGCGCGATGATCGGGACCTCGAGCTCCTTGGCGAGCAGCTTCATCTGCCGGGAGAACTCCGAGACCTCGAGCTGGCGGGACTCCACCTTCTTGCCCGAGGTCATCAGCTGGAGGTAGTCGATGACCATCAGCTTGAGGTCGTGCTTCTGCTTGAGCCGCCGGGCCTTGGCCCGGATCTCGGTCATCGTCATGTTGGGGGAGTCGTCGATGAACATCGGCGCGGAGGAGACCTTGGCGACGTGGCGGGCCAGCCGGTCCCACTCCTCGGTGCTCATCTTGCCGTTGCGGATGTGGTTGAGCGGGATCCGCGCCTCGGCCGAGAGCAGCCGCATGGTGATCTCCGAGCGCGTCATCTCCAGGCTGAAGAACGCGCTCGTCAGGTTGCTGTGGATCGACGCCGCCCGGCACAGATCCAGCGCGAGCGTGGAGTTGTGCGTGGGGATCATGGCGCGACCGGCGAGATAGAGGTGCTCGTCGTTGTCGACCTGCACGCACCGAACCGGCGTGCTCGGCGCAGGCCGCACGTCGACGACGTAGCGCCGGCCGATACGGATCGTGGAGGTCGGCCGCAGCTCCTTGTGCAGCGTCGCCTTCCGGTGCAGGCGGAAGACGTCGTCGACCGTGGAGAAGTTGAGGATGTAGGCGGTCGAGGAGCTCGCATCGCGGCCCTGAACTCTTTTGGTGGTGCGTCCGCAGCGGTAGCCGAGGCTCACGATCAGCTCGAAGACGTCGTCGGCCAACCGCTTGTTGGTCACCGCGAACTGCACAGACCCGGTGTTGACGACCGTGCCGTCGGTGTCGAGGAGGCCGGCGAGGAGCTCGCGCCGATCGGCTTCCGGAGCGCGCAGGTAGCTGCGCGGGACATGCTTGTCGCCGAGCACACCAAGACCACGCAGCAGAGCGGTGAACGAGCCGTGGGCTCGGTAGCAGGCCATGCACTGGTGGGACTCCCCCGACGACGGGCCACCGCAGTCGGGACAGCTCATCCGCTCGGGGTGCGCTCCCTTGTTCCTCGGCCCGCAGCCCCGGCCGCAGGTGTGGACGTGGGGATGCCGGGCGGTGAACTCCTGACCGCACACCTCGCAGGCACGGACGATGGGTTCGCGAGCGGGCAGCTTCAGCGAGTAGAGCATGGGTCCCTGCTTCTCGCAGCGGATGCCCAACCCTTCGATGTACATCGGGATCTCGTCGGTCTCCGAGGTGAGCCGAGCCCCGGCGCTGTGTCCGTCGCCCAGCCAGGCGCCGAGGACGTAGGGCGGGATAGGCAGGTCCGTCGGTCCGCCACGCAGGGGGGCGGCGTTGCGTACCGCATGGTTGGCCCGGGCATCGCTCCCGACGCGCACCGTGGCCCCCATCTGCTCGGTCGTCACCACCGCAGGCCGGCCGTCGCTGGCACGTCGTGCCGCGCGGGTCTCGGTCAGCCACTGGTGCTCCGCGTCCGCCACGATGACCGAGCCGTCCGAGAACTCGACCTCGTAGCAGGGACGCCCGGTCATCACCTCGGTCGCTGCCACGACCCGCGTAGGACGACCGTCGGCGTCGTAGAGCTCGTCGCCGACCCGGACCTCCCCCATGGTGGTCCAGCCCGTCGGCGTGGGCAGGGGCGTGTCGAGCGCGAGCGCCTTCCCCATAGCGGGTCGCGCGGCGACCACGATCATCTGGCCCGCGTGCAGGCCGTTGGTCAGGTCGTCGAGGTCGGCGAAGCCGGTCGGGACGCCGTAGATGCCGGCCTCGCGGTTCTCGATCGCCTCGATCTCGTCGAGGACCGAGTCCATGATGTCGCTGAGCGGTGCGTAGTCCTCGGCCTTGCGGCGGTCGGTGACCTGGTAGACCTCCGCCTGGGCCTGGTTGACGATGCCGTCGACGTCGCCCTCGCCGGCGTACCCGATCTGGACGATCTTGGTGCCGGCGTCGACGAGGCGGCGCAGGATCGCCTTCTCGCGCACGATCTCTGCGTAGAACCCGGCGTTCGCGGCGATCGGCACGTTGGCCGCCAGGGTGTGGAGGTACGGCGCCCCGCCGATGCGCTGCAGCTCCCCCCGCCGGCCGAGCTCGTCGGCGACGGTGACCATGTCGGCCGGCTCGCCCCGGCCGTAGAGGTCGAGGATGGCCTCGTGGATCGCCTCGTGCGCGGGGCGGTAGTAGTCGACGCCGCGCAACACCTCGACCACGTCGGCGATGGCGTCCTTGGAGATCAGCATCGCGCCGAGAACCGACTGCTCGGCCGCCAGGTCCTGCGGCGGGGTGCGGCCGCCGGCCTGCTGCGGCGCCTCGCCGGGGGCGTACGGCGCCGGCCCGTCGCCCCACGCCTCGGGCGGCTCGGCGGTCCAGGCGGGCGGGTCGTCCGTGAGACTCACCGCGGCACCCCTCTCTGCTTCGCTCGACCCCATGACGGACACTTCGTGGGTTCCACGCTAGGGACGCGCTCCGACACAATCACGCTCGGGCGCGGAGCACGCGCGGGTCCCGACGCCGCAACCTACGGGCCGCCCGGCCGGTGTTGAAAGCCCGTTGTGCACAGGGGCTGGGGATAACCTGCGGCGGCACGTGGACGACACGCGCAACCGGTGTGCACGGGCTGGGGAGGATTCTGTGGATGCGACTGGTCATTACGGGTGGTACACCCCTCTGACCTGCGAAAACGTCGTCCCACAGCTGTGGATCGGAAATTTCCTGGGCGTGATCCAGTTCACTTCCAGGCCACCTGCCCGTCACCGGGGGTACCGCGGGACTATGGGCCCATGCCCCGTTCGGGCTATCCACTTTCCACAGTTCATCCCCAGCCCGGTAGCACACCACGGAGGCGACCGGTGACCGACCGCCCCGGGCACGCCGAGGACCCCGCAGTACATCGCCGCGACCGCCGCCTGCTGGACCGGGAGATCGCCCGGCTGGCGGTCCCGGCCTTCCTCGCGCTGGTGGCCGAGCCACTGTTCCTGCTCGGCGACGCGGCGGTCGTCGGCCACCTCGGCACCCGCGAGCTGGCCGGTCTCGGGATCGCGGGGACGGTGATCCAGACGGTGGTCGGCCTCTGCGTCTTCCTGGCCTACGGCACCACCGCGGGCGTCGCACGCCAGCTCGGCGCCGGACGCCGACGGGCAGCGCTCGCCCAGGGCGTGGACGGGCTGTGGCTGGCCGTAGTCATCGGGATCCCGCTCACGATCTGCACCGCTCTCCTCGCCGGGCCCCTGGTCGGCCTGTTCGGGGCCGGCGACGACGTCGCCGACCCCGCCACCACCTACCTGCGGATCGCCGCGCTCGGGACCGTCCCGCTCCTCCTGGTCATGGCCACCACCGGCGTGCTGCGCGGCCTGCAGGACACCCGGACGCCGCTCGTGGTGGCCGTCGTCGGCAACCTCGCCAACCTGGTCCTCAACGTCCTCCTCGTGTACGGCGCCGGCCCGGTCCCCGGCCTCGGCATCGCCGGCTCGGCGCTCGGCTCGGTGCTGGCCCAGATCGGGATGGCGGTCGCCCTGGGGGCGGTGGTGGTCCGCGCGGCCCGCCGTGAGGACGCGAGCCTCCGGCCCGACCTGCCCGGCGTCCGGGCGGCCGGCCGCGCCGGCGTACCGCTGCTGGTGCGGACGCTGACCCTGCGGGCCTCACTGCTGGTGACCACCTACGCGGTGGTGCTCGCGGCGGGCGCCGGCGCCGCGGAGGAGGCGGTGCCGATCGCGGCGCACCAGCTGGCGATGACCATCTGGGGCTTCCTCGCCTTCGTGCTCGACGCGGTCGCGATCGCGGCCCAGGCGATCACCGGTCGCCACCTGGGCGCCGGCGACGTCCCGGCGACCCGCGCCGTGACGACCAGGATGGTGCAGTGGGGCGTCGCGAGCGGAGTCCTCACCGGCGTCGGGCTGGCCGCGGTGAGTCCGTGGCTCGGCGGGCTCTTCACACCCGACGCCGCCGTGCAGGACGCGCTCGTCCCCGTGCTCCTGGTCGCGGCGCTCGCCCAGCCCGCGGCCGGCGTCGTGTTCGTGCTCGACGGCGTCCTCATCGGCGCCGGGGACGGTCGCTACCTGGCCTGGGCCGGCCTCGTGGTCCTCTGCGGCTACGCTCCGGTCGTGCTCCTGACCAGCGCCCTCGGGGCCGGCCTCCCCTGGCTGTGGGTGGTCTTCGGGGCGCTCTTCATGGGCGGCCGGCTCGTCACCCTGGTGACCCGCGCCCGCGGCGACCGATGGCTGGTGACCGGTGACCGGCTGCCCACCGGCGGCGGTACGGCGTGAAGCCGCTGCACGCCGTCGCCTTCGGGCTCGTCCTGCTCGCCCTCGGCCCGGCGGACCCCGAGCCCGGCGTGCTCGACCCCGCGCCCGACCCGCTCGGCTGGCTGCTGATCCTGATCGGCCTGCACGGGCTCGGTCCGGCGCTCGACGCCCGCCGGCTGCCGCTGCTCCGGCTGCTCGGCGTGCTCGCGCTGGTGGTCTCGGTGGCGCTGGTGGTCCCCGGCGTGGCCCGCTGGGTCGCGGCGGACCCGTCGCTGGGCTGGGCCGCCGACGTGCCGCGGTTCGCCTTCCTCGCCGTGCTCTGCCACCTGCTCGGCCGCTCGGCGCAGTCCGCGGGGCAGGCGCTCGCGGCGAACCTGTTCGCGACGGCCGCGCTCACCCTGGTGTTCGTGCTCGCGGTGCCGCCGCTGGCGTTCGGGGCCGGGTGGGACGCCATCGGCCCCGCCGGCGAGGTCGCCGCGCAGGTCGTCCAGCTCGCGCTCGTCGTACTCTGCCTCGGCTATGCCGGTCGTCGGTGGGCCGGTGCTCCGCCGCCCACCCCGGCTCCGGAGGCGTGACGCCCCAACAGATTTCGTCGATCTCGAGCCGTACGACGACAAAAACCGTTGGGGCGCGCCTCAGACCGAGACCCGCAGACCGGCGCCTCAGCCGGCGATCTCCGCCAGCAGCTTCTCGGCGAGCGCGATGGAGTCGTTGCGGGGGTCGCCCTCGTAGTCGGTCTCGTACTCCAGGTCGATCTCGAGCAGGACGTCCTCGGCGCAGGCGCGGAGGGTGGCCTCCAGCGGCGGGGCCTCGCTGGTCTTCCACCAGGCGGAGTCCGCGCCGGCGAGGTCCTGGACCGGCTCGACGATCGCGGCGACGTCGGTGGGCTGCGGGCACTGGAAGCTGCCGCTGGCGAAGTCGTCAGGGCCGGTCAGCTTGACCTTCACCTCCACGACCTCCTCCACCTCGAAGCCGCAGTTGTCGCTGGACCACTCCACGCCCTGCTCGGTGGTCGACCCGCCACCGACCGACGGCGGCCCGAACTCGAGGTGGTAGGCCTGGGACACGTCCTCGGCCGTCACGATGTCGCACGCGGCCGGAAGCTTGCCGGGCGCGGCCGAGGGTGAGCTCGTCGTCTCGGACGTGGTGACCTCCGCCGAGGGGGAGGTCGACTCCTCGGTCGGCTCCGAGTAGGGCGCCGACGACGTCTCCTCGTCCTCGGGGTCGTCGGCGCCGTCGTCGCCGCAGGCGGCGAGCACGGGGGCGAGGATCAGCAGGACCGCGGGCCACGTCCGTCGAAGGCGCATGCGCCAACAATCGCACGAGCGGCCGGCCCCCGGAGGGACCGGCCGCTCGTGTCCCGGCGCTTGACCGGGCCGGCTCGGGCCGGGCTCGACCCGGATCAGCCGGGCCCAGTCAGGCTCAGCCAGGCTCAGCCAGATCAGGCCGGGATCACGTTGAGCGTGACCGCAGCCGACACGTCGTCGTGCAGCTTGACCGAGACGCTGTGGACGCCCAGCGACTTGATCGGGTTGCCGAGGACGATGGTGCGCTTGTCGACCGGCTCGCCGGCGGCCTCGCCGAGCGCCGCGGCGATGTCGGCCGGGGTGACCGAGCCGAACAGGCGGCCGCCCTGGCCGGCCTTCACCTTGACGTCGACCGGGCTGCCCTCGAGCTTGCCCTTGATCTCGACGGCGTGCGCCTCGTCGCGTACGGCGCGCGCGGAGCGGGCCTGCTTGATCGCGTCGGCCTGTGACTGGGCGCCGCGGCTCCAGCGGATCGCGAAGCCGCGCGGGAGGAGGTAGTTGCGGCCGTAGCCGTCCTTGACCTCCACCACGTCACCGGCAGCGCCGAGGTTCTCGACCTCCTGGGTCAGGATGATCTTCATGAGTTCAGGTCTCCTTCTCTACCGACGCGATCAGCGGCCGCTGGAGGTGTAGGGCAGCAGCGCGACCTCGCGGGCGTTCTTCACCGCGATCGCGACGTCCCGCTGGTGCTGGACGCAGTTGCCGGTCACCCGACGGGCGCGGATCTTGCCGCGGTCGGAGATGAACTTCTTCAGCAGCGCGGTGTCCTTGTAGTCGACACCGGTCGCCTTCTCCTTGCAGAACTGGCAAACCTTCTTCTTGGGCTTGCGGACGACTGCCTTCGCCATTGTGGTGCTCCTCCTCAGAGCCCGGCCACGTCAGTCAACGCGGCCGGAATGGTTGGTTGTTGCTCGATGCCGGGGCCGTCGGTGGTCGCGGCGCGACCTCCGGGACTCCCGGCGCTTGTCAGAACGGGGGCTCGTCGCTGGCCGGGACGCCAGGAGCCGCCCACGGGTCGTTGGCCTGGCCACCCTGAGCACCCTGGTCACGGCCGCCCGCGGGCGCCGATCCCTGCGAGGCCCACGGGTCTGCGGCCGCACCGCCACCGGAGGCGCCACCGCCGGAGGCACCGCCACCGCCGTAGCCGCCGCCACCGCCGCCGCCGTAGCCACCACCGCCACCGCCGCCGGAGCGGCTGGCGCGGGTGACCTTGGCGGTCGCCCAGGTGAGCGAGGGGCCGACCTCGTCGACCTGCAGCTCGTTGACCGTGCGCTTCTCGCCCTCGCGGGTCTCGTAGGAGCGCGACACGAGGCGGCCCTGCACGATCACCCGCATCCCCTTCTGGAGGGACTCGGCGACGTTCTCCGCCGCCTGCCGCCACACCGAGCAGCGCAGGAACAGGGTCTCCCCGTCCTTCCACTCGCTGGTCTGGCGGTCGAAGGTGCGCGGGGTCGAGGCCACGGTGAAGTTGGCGACCGCGGCGCCCGACGGGGTGAAGCGCAGCTCCGGGTCGTCGGTCAGGTTGCCGATGACGGTGATGACGGTGTCGCCTGCCATGGGGTTCTCCTCAGTGCCGTTGCGTCGCAGGTGTCAGGTCGGCCCATCGTGGCGCACCACACCGACATCCGGTAGGCGTGTCCACAGGGTCCACAGGGTCCGACCCGGGGATCCTCAGACGGTCGGTCGGATGACCTTGGTCCGCAGGATCGCCTCGTTGAGGCCCAGCTGGCGGTCGAACTCGTCGACGGTCGCCGGCGCAGCGGTCAGCTTGATGATCGCGTAGATGCCTTCGGCGTTCTTCTTGATCTCGTAGGCCAGGCGGCGCTTGCCCCACACGTCGACGTTGTCGACGGTGCCGCCGTCGTTGCGGACGACGTTGAGGTACTTGTCGAGCGACGGCTGGACCGTCCGCTCGTCGAGGCTCGGGTCGAGGATGACCACGACTTCGTAGTTGCGCAAAGCGGTCTCCACCTCCTCTGGACTCAGGCGGCCACGGACTCTCCGTGGCAGGAGGGCTCTGCAGTTCCGCGCGGTTCGGTCCGCGCGGGCGTACGGCGCCTCACAGCACCGGACAGGAGAGGCTAACAGTGGTCGCGGACCGCCACCGAATCGGCGGGCCCGGCCGCAGGAAGCCGGGTCCACCGCTCGGCGCTCCCTACTGGAAGAGGACCGGGTTGTCGACGCCGCTCTCGCCGACGACGAACGCGGCGTTGACGCCGGTGAGGCCCTCGGGGACGTCGATCGGCACGCTCGCACAGACCTCGCCGGAGCCGAGCGTCCACTGCCCGTCCAGCGCCCCGAGCTGGGTGCCCTCGGGGTCGATCAGCACGATCTGGAACGGCGTGCCGTCCGGAAGCCCGGACACGCGGTAGTGCGCGAACAGCTGCACCGGCGGCGTCACCCCGCTGAGCACCTGCGGCGACTCCAGGGTGCTGGGCGTCGAGCAGTCGCCGTTGCCGTCGGTGGACCACCCGCCGGAGGCCGCGGAGGCGTTGCCCTCCTGCATCGGGTTCGGCACGTCCTCGAGGAACGGCGAGACGTACTCCGGGTCGCCGCCCTTCCTCGCGATCTCGAGGATCTCCTTGCCGAGGTTGACCGGGCGCAGCCGGGCGGAGCCGCCGGTGAAGCTGCCGCCCTCGCCGGTGCCCTGGACCGTGGCCTCGGTGACCACCGCGGTGTTGATGCCGATGATCTCGCCGTCGGCGTTGATCGACGCGCCGCCGGAGTTGCCGGAGCCGATCCGGATGTCGCTGTCGATCCAGGCGCGGGTCTCGTGCACCGGCGTCTCCTGGAGGAAGGTCGACACCACGCCGCGGGTCACCGTGAGCGCGCGCCGCTCGAACTCCTCGCTGGTCGCCACGTGGGCGACGCCCGGGTAGCCGAGCGCGGTGATCTCGTCACCGGTGCGCACCTTGTCGCTGTCGCCGATCGGCAGCGGCTCGGGCAGGTCCAGCTCGGCCGCGTCGACCGGGTTGCCCTCCGCGTCGGCGGTGATCTTCATGATCGCGAGGTCGAGCACGCCGTCGGAGACGATCGTCTCCGCCGTGTACGACGGCGCGGCGGGCTTGTCGTCCTCGGCGGAGACCAGCGCGATCCGGTAGGCGGCGGGCTCCTCGCCCGGCGGGTTCTGGCCCGGGGCGTCCGGGTCGGCGACGTGGGCGTTGGTCAGGATCAGCCCGTCCTCGCTGATGATCGAGCCGGAGCCGTTGCCGAGCACCTGGCCGCTCTCGTCGACGGAGAGGATCAGCACGCTGGCCAGCTTGGCGCGGTCGAGCTCCTCGGTGGAGAGGCCGTCGGCGAGCGTGGGGCCGTCGGAGGGCTTGTCGTCGTCGTCGAGCACGACGGCTGCGGTGACCCCGCCGCCGACGAGCACCAGCGCGGCGGCGATGCCGACGACGAGCGCCGCGGTGCGCTTGCGCTTCTTCTTGGCGATGCTCTTCTGCGCCTGTCCCGCCTCGACGATCGGGACCACCTCGACCTCGGCGCCCGCGGTCGGGTGACCGAGCATCAGCGTGGTGGGCTCGCCGAGCTTGCGCTGGACGACCCGGTCTTCCTCGAGGAAGGTGCCGGCGGTGGATCGGTCGACGTACCACCAGCCGTCGGGGCGGCCCTCGACCACGCCGTGCAGCCGGGACACCGACGGGTCGTCGACCACGACCTCGTTGCTTGGGTCGCGGCCGATCCGCACCACGCTGCCCGGCGGGAAGCGCTTGGGGCCGGCGGCCGTCCGGACGAGGACCCCGGGTCCGCTCACATAACCGGGCCCGACCGGTCCTGTGCCGGGCAGGATCGTCTGCGCGAGGCCGGCCGGGATGGCGTTGACGTCGACCTGCGCCGCGGGCCGCTGCTCGGCACCCGCCGGCGTGAGCACCAGCTCCTCGCCGGACGCGGAGCCGAACCGCACGGCGGTCCGTCCGGAGATCCGGACCTCGCTGACCCGCGCACCGTTGAGCCAGGTGCCGCTGCTCGAGCCGGTGTCGACCAGCACCCAGCCCGTCCCGTCAGGGCGGATCTGCGCATGCTGGCGGGACACGGTCGGTCCGGTCAGGGGGATGTCGCAGCCCGGGTCGCGCCCGATCGTGACGACATGGGGCGCTTCGAAGTTCCAGGACCGTCCGGCGGTCTCCACGTGCAGCGGGCTCACGGCCCCGGACGCTAGTGCGCCGAGCGGCCCGCCGGAGCCGGTTTGCCGAAAGTCGCGGGCCGGGTGGGGGCGGGAGGGGGATGGGGCACACGCGGTGGCGGTGTCGCCGCGCGCTCCTACGATGGCGGCATGAGCGAGCTCCGGATCGGTGCCCATGTCGACCAGACCGACCCGATCGGCGAGGCCCAGGCCCGCAACGCGCCGCTGGTGCAGTTCTTCCTCGGCAACCCGCAGTCCTACAAGGGCCCGGTGCTGGCCTACGAGGGCGGTGCGGAGCGGCTCCGCGCCGACGCCGAGGCCGCGGGGATCGACCTCTACGTGCACGCGCCTTACCTGATCAACGTGGCGACCACCAACAACCGGCAGCGGATCCCCAGTCGCAAGCTGCTGCAGCAGCACATGGACGCGGCCGCCGAGATCGGCGCGAAGGGCCTCATCGTCCACGGCGGACACGTCACCGACGACGACGACCCGGCGAAGGGCTTCGACAACTGGCGCAAGGCGGTGGAGTCGACCGACATCAAGGTGCCGCTGCTGATCGAGAACACCGCCGGCGGCACCAACGCGATGACCCGCTACCTCGACCGGATCAAGGGGGTGTGGGACGCCATCGCGTCGGCCGAGGGCGCCGACATGGTGGGCTTCTGCCTGGACACCTGCCACGCCCACGCCGGCGGCAACCCGCTCGAGACGGTGGTGGAGGAGGTCCGGGCGATCACCGGCCGGATCGACCTGGTCCACGCCAACGACAGCCGCGACGAGTTCGACTCCGGCGCCGACCGGCACACCAACTTCGGCAGCGGCCGGATCGACCCCGACCTGCTGGCGCAGGTGGTGCGCGACGCCGGGGCGCCGGTCATCTGCGAGACGCCCGGGCCGGCCACCGCCCACGTCGCCGACTTCGAGTGGCTCCGCGCGCGGATCTCCTGACCCGCGCGCGCGGTCACACCGGCGCGCCCAGCCGTCGCGGCCGGGTCAGAGCGGCTGCCAGCCGAGGTTCTTGGCGACCTGCTCGAGCAGGCGCAGGAGGGTCTCGCGGTCTTCGCCTGACAGACCGTCCCCGATCCGCCCGTCGATCCGGGCGACGGCCTGCTCCTCCACCTGCCGGGCCGTGCCCTCGCCCTGCTCGGTGAGCCGCACCTCGTCGGAGCGCTCCTCCACCAGCCCCTGCTTGCGCAGCGGGCGCAGCAGCTCCTCGACGCTCTGCCCGGGAGCGCAGAAGGGCGCCAGCGTCTCGTCGGCCGACTCCGCCCGCTCGGCGCCGATCGAGAGTCGGCTGACGACCTGCCACTCGTGACGCGACAGGCCCGCCTCCTCGGCGACGGTCTCGAACTCCCCGTCGATCAGCCGGTCGACGGCCTTCACCCAGTAGCTCAGCGGTCGTGGTGCGGTCATGCTGCGGCGGTACCCGACGGCGCCCGGTCCACTCGCGGCCCCGCCGCCCGATAACCTCGGGCCATGCCGAGCGTGCGCCCGATCTCCGCGACCGAGCACCGCGACTACCTCACGACGCTGCCCTCAGCGAGCTTCCTGCAGACCCCGGGCTGGGCGCAGGTGAAGGGTGAGTGGGCCAGCGAGTCGCTCGGCTGGTTCGACGACGACGGGCAGCAGGTGGGCGTGGCCCTCGTGCTGCACCGGCGGCTGCCGCGGATCGGCCGCTCCCTGGCCTACCTCCCGGAGGGTCCGGTGATCGACTGGTCCGTGCCCGACCTGGGCGCGTGGCTGCGGCCGCTGGTCGCGCACCTGAAGGGGGCCGGGGCGTTCGCCGTCCGGATCGGTCCCCCGGTGGTGAGCCGTCGGTGGACGACCGCGCAGATCAAGGAGGGCATCGCCGACCCCGACGTACGGCTACTCGGCCAGGTGCCCCCCGCGGAGCGTTCGCCGCTCGGCGCCCGGGTGGTGGCCCAGCTGCACGACCTCGGCTGGCGGCACCAGGCCGCGGCCGGTGGCTTCGCGGCCGGCCAGCCGCAGTTCGTCTTCCAGGTGCCGCTGCGTCACGCCGACGGCACGCAGCGCACCGAGGACGACGTGCTCAAGGGCATGAACCAGCTCTGGCGGCGCAACATCAAGAAGGCGGCCAAGCAGGGCGTCGAGGTGGTCCGCGGCGGGCGCGACGACCTCGCCGACTTCCACCGGCTCTACGTCCACACCGCGCAGCGCGACGGGTTCACGCCGCGACCGCTCGGCTACTTCCAGACGATGTACGACGCGCTCTCGGCCGAGGCGCCGGAGCGGTTCACCCTGTGGCTGGCCCGGCACGAGGGCGACCTGGTGGCGGCCACCATCGCGATCCGGGTCGGCGAGCACGCCTGGTACTCCTACGGCGCGTCGTCCACCGGGAAGCGTGAGGTCCGCGGCTCCAACGCGGTGCAGTGGGCGATGCTCCAGGACGCGATCGCTGCGAAGGCCGCCGTCTACGACCTCCGCGGGATCACCGAGACGCTCGACGCGGAGGACCCCCATGTCGGGCTGATCCAGTTCAAGGTCGGCACCGGCGGCGAGGCGGTGGAGTACGCCGGGGAGTGGGACCTGCCGGTCAACCGGGCGCTCTACAAGGCGTTCCAGCTCTACCTCCGGCGGAGGGGCTGAGCCCGTGAGCCTCACTCTCGCCGTCGACGGGCCACGCTGGCGCCGCCACCTCGAGGAGGTCGCCGCGGCGCACCCGGGGATCGTGCCGGTCGCCAAGGGCAACGGCTACGGCTTCACGCTGGGCCGGCTCGCCCGCAAGGCGCAGTGGCTCGCCGATCGTGGACACGACGTCCGGACCCTCGCCGTCGGCACCTACGACGAGCTGCCGGAGGTGGCCACCCGGTGGCACGGCGACCTGCTGGTGCTGACGCCGTGGCGGCCGTGGGTCCCGCTCCCCGACCCGGCGCTCGCCCGGCGGCTGGTCCACACGGTGAGCCGGGTCGCCGATCTCCGCGACCTGCTCAGCGTCGACCCCTCCGCGCGCCTGGTGCTGGAGCGGATGACGTCGATGCGGCGCCACGGGATGGCCGCACGCGAGCTGTGGGAGGCCGGCGAGCTGCTCCGCAAGCACCCCGGCGCCCGCGTGGAGGGGCTGGCGCTGCACCTGCCGCTGGGCCAGGGCGCGCACCTCGGCGAGGTGAGCCGACTGATCACCGACGCGGTCGGCGCCGACGCCGGCCTGCACACCGTCTGGACCAGCCACCTCACCGACGGTGAGCTCGCCGCTCTTCGCGGGGACTATCCCGACTTCGCCTTCCGCCCCCGGATCGGCACCGGCCTCTGGCTCGGCGACCGGGGCGCGCTGCGGGTGACCGCGACCGTGCTCGACGTGCACCCGGTCGAGCGCGGCGACGCGTTCGGCTACCGCGGGCGCACCGCGCCGAAGTCCGGCCACGTGCTGGTGGTCAGCGGCGGCACCGCCCACGGCATCGGTCTCGAGGCACCCACCGGGGAGCAGACGATCAAGGCCCGGGCGGCGACCCTCGCCCGCGGCGGCCTGGACGCGGTCGGGTTCGTCCGGTCGCCGTACTCCATCGACGGCAAGCAGCGGCTCTTCGCCGAGCCGCCGCACATGCAGGCGTCGATGCTCTTCCTGCCCCACGGGTCGCGCGTGCCGGAGGTCGGCGAGGAGGTCGACGTGCGGGTGCGCTACACCGCGACGACGTTCGACCGGGTGGTCGTCTCCGCGTAGGCCCGCTCCCACTCGAGGGCCACCGGGTCCCGCTCGGGCCGGTACATGTCGCGCACGATCACCGCCGCCAGGTAGAGCTCGCCGGCGACCCGCACCGCGATCCCGACCCAGTAGAACCCGGCGTCGCCGCCGCCGGCGGGCGCCAGGTAGCCGCCGAGGTACCACCACACCGTGCAGAAGTAGAAGACCTCGCTGGCCTGCCACACGATCTGGTCGCGCCAGCGGGGGCGGGCGAGCACCGCCAGCGGCAGCAGCCACAGGACGTACTGCGGCGAGTAGACCTTGTTGACCAGCAGGAAGCCGACCACGATCAGGAAGCCCAGCTGCGCCAGACGGGGTACGGCGCCGCCCGCGCGCCGGCCCGCGGTGAGCCCGAGCACCAGGACCCCCAGGCACCAGGCGCCGAAGAGGATCCACGACCAGGTGTTGATCGTCTCGGCGCGGAAGCCCACGTCGGCGGCCTGGTCGACCAGCATCCAGACCGAGCCCAGGTCGGCGGTCCGCTCGGCGTTGAAGGTCCAGAACACCTTCCACTGCTCCGGACCGGTCAGGTAGGCGGGCGCGTTGGCGAGGGTCCACGCGACGACCGCCGAGCTGGTCGCCAGCACGAACCTGGCGATCTCCCGGCGGCGCAGGCAGATGATCAGCAGGCCGCCGAGGAGGAAGAGCGGGTAGAGCTTCGCGGCGGTGCCGAGCCCGATCAGCACGCCGGTCAGTCCGGGGCGCCCCCGGGACCAGGCCCACAGCGCCCCGGCCACCAGCGCGACCGCCATCAGGTCCCAGTTGATCAGCCCGGTCAGCAGCAGCGTCGGCGACAGGGCGAACGCGGCGGCGTCCCACGGCCGGCCCGGATGGGCCCGCGACAGCAACCACGTCGCGAGCAGGGCCAGCCCCGCGAAGCCGACGGCGTTGACCAGCACGAAGATCGTCTGCTCGTCGGCCACCTCCTCGTCGGCGTGCAGGTCGTCGACCGGCCGGTCACCGCGCGCCTCCAGGTCGGGCGACCCGTTGAGCCAGTGCGTCACCCACGACGCGCCCCACGCCCAGTAGGAGATGCCGACGGGGTACTCCATCACCTCGTAGCGGTCCCGCGTCTGCTCGTCGTCGCTGTAGGGCCACGCGTGCTCGGCCAGTCCCCGCGGCACGTACAGCGGCCGCAGGTCGGTGTAGCACATGTGGGAGTAGACCCAGTTCTGGTCCTTGCCGTCGACCAGCGAGCAGGGCGCCTTCTGCACCAGCCCGAGGGCGAAGGTCACCGCGGTCAGCAGCAGCAGCACCCGGACCGGCGTCCACCAGCGGTGCGGCCGCGCCCGGTCTCCCATCGGGCCGCCGACGACCTCGCTCAACCCGGCGACGACCGGGTCGTCCCGGGTCGGGTGGACGTGCGTCATCCCTCAGGCGGCGGTACGACGGGGCCGGCGGCCCTGGCCGCCGCCACCACCACCGCCACCGCGACGACTCTCCTCGGTCGTCGGGCTGGAGGAGCTCGGCGGATCCAGGGGACCACGGGTCGTGGTCGGCTCCGGCTCCGGCTCCTTGGTGCTCGGCTCCTCCGACGGCTCGGGCTCCGGCGCCTCGGACGTCTTCTTCGGCTCCGGCTTCTTCGTCGGCTTCGGCTTCTTGGTCGGCTCGGGCGGCGGCGGGGGAGCGGGCTCGTGGCTCGACTCCGGCGCGTCCCCGTCGACCCACGCCGGCGGCGGGAACTCCTCGACGGGCTCGCCGTCGAGCGCCTGCTGCATGACCGTGGTCCACGTGCGAGCCGGGTAGGAGCCGCCGAAGTACTCCGGCAGCCAGTCCTTGAGCTGCTCGTTGCCCTTGCCGCGGACGTACATCACGGCGGTGGCGAGCTGCGGGGTGTAGCCGGCGAACCACGCCGACGACACCTCGCCCTTGCCGTTGGTGGCGGTGCCGGTCTTGCCGGCCGCCGGCCGGCCCAGCGCCAGGGCGGCAGTACCGGAGCCGGCGCGCACCACCTGCTGGAGCGCGTAGGAGACGTCGTCGGCGATCTCCTCCTTGACGGCCCGGCGGTCGGTCACCTTGTGGTCGTAGCGGACGATCCCGTCGCGGTCGACGACCTTCTCGATGATGTACGCCTCGGCGGCGACGCCCCGGTTGGCGATCGTGGCGTAGCCGTTGGCCATGTTGATCGGGCTCACCGTCTGCGAGCCGAGCGAGACGCCGGTGTTGGGCTCGAGGCCCGGGCTCGAGCTGGGGATGCCGTAGGGGTCCGCCGTCGGCTCCCGCGGCGGGATCCCCATGTCGTTGGCGGTCTCGATGATCGCCTCGGGGCCGCCGGGCAGGTCCTCGGTCAGGTTGATGAAGGCGGTGTTGATGGAGTTCTGGGTCGCGTTGAGGAGGCTGACCCGGCCGTAGGACCGGTTGCCCTGGTTCTCGAAGTCGGCGTTGCCGACCAGGTAGGGCGAGTTGCCGTCGAAGGTGTCCTTGAGCGAGTAGCCCGCCTCGAGGCCGGCCGCCACCGCGAACGGCTTGAACGTCGACCCGGCCTGGCCGCCCTCGACGGCCCAGTTGATCTGCGACTGCAGGTAGTCCTGGCCGGCGTAGATGCCGCGGACCGCGCCGGTGCCCGGCTCCACGGAGGCGACGGCCACGTGCAGGTTCTTGCCGAAGCCCTCCGGCCGCTCCTCCATCACGCCCTCGCGGGCGGCGTCCATCGCCTTCTGGGTGAACGTGGTGGTGACCTGCAGGCCCCCGCCGTCGATCTCCTCCTCGCTGAACCCGAGCCGGAGCAGCTCCTTCTTGACCATCTGCAGCACGTGGCCGCGCTGGCCGCCGTACTGCTCGACCTGCTTGATCTTCGGGAACTTCGGCAGCTGCTGCGCCGCCTCCTCGGCCTCGGCCTCGGTCGCGGTGCCCATCTTCACCATCCCGTCGAGGACGTAGCGGTAGCGGCCGAGCAGCCGGTCCCTCGCCTCCTCGCCGTTGGCCGGGTCGAGGGAGTAGGGGTTGTTGAGCACCGCGGCGAGGGTGGCCGACTGGCGCAGGTTGAGGTCCTTGGCGTCGCGTCCGAAGTAGGCCCGCGCCGCCGCCTGGATGCCGTAGGCGCTCCGGCCGAAGTAGACGGTGTTGAGGTAGCCCTCGAGGATGTCGCGCTTGCTGAGCCGGTTCTCGATCTTGAGCGAGAGCAGGGCCTCCTTGGCCTTGCGCGACCAGGTGCGGTCCTGGGTGAGGTAGAGGATCTTCACGTACTGCTGGGTGATCGTCGACGCGCCCTGCGTCGAGCCGCCGCTGGCGTTGCTGAACGCGGCGCGCACGATGCCCTTGGGGTCGATGCCCTCGTCGGTCCAGAACGAGCGGTTCTCGGCCGCGACCACCGCGTCCTTCACCAGCTGGGGCATCTCCTCGTAGGAGATGGACTCCCGCTTCTGCACGGCGAACTGGCCGATCTCCTTCTTGCCACCGGCGTAGTAGACGTCGGTGATCTCGGTCAGGAACTCGTCGTTGGGGTCGGGGATGTCGACCATCCGGTAGGCGACGTAGATGCCGCCGACGCCGAGCAGCCCGAGCACGACGCAGCTGACCAGGCTCCACAGCCCGAGCCGCTTGAGCTTCTGCTTCCTCGTGCGGGGAGGGCGGTTCGCCTTCTTCTTCGGGGTCGTCCGCTTCGCCGCCGAAGCGGCGGACTTGCGCTTGCCTGAAGCCACTCGGGGTTGCCTGTCCTCGTCACGGGGGTGAACTTGCCGCGACCCAGAGTACGGCGACGCGGGCGACACCCCGATTTCCCGGCCTCCGCCCAGCGGGTCCGCGCTCCCGCCGGCGTACCGTCGCAACCCGATGGAAAGCCGCGATCCATCGGATGTTCACGTCTCGCGGATATATCGCTACGATAGATCGCATGGCACGGCGTGGAGACACCATCGAGCTCGCGGTCCTCGGACTGCTGCACGAGGGACCCATGCACGGCTACGAGCTGCGCAAGCGGCTGAACCTGATGCTCGGGTGGGGGCGGCTGCTCTCCTACGGCTCCCTCTACCCGGCGCTGAAGAAGATGCTCCGCGGCAACCTCATCGAGGAGGCCACTGCGCCGGCAGGCAACCAGTCCCGCCGGCAGCGGATCGTCTACCAGGTGACCGACAAGGGCACCGCCGAGTTCCAGCGCCTGATGTCGGAGGTCGGTCCTGCCGCGTGGGAGGACGACAACTTCGACATCCGGTTCCGGTTCTTCTCCTCCACCGACATGGAGATCCGGCTGCGCGTCCTCGAGGGACGCCGGTCGCGGCTGCAGGAGCGGCTGGACCGGGTGCAGCGCGAGCTGGCGATGACCCAGCGCGAGGTCGACCGCTACGCCGCCGAGCTGCAGAGGCACGGCGTGGAGTCGGTCGAGCGAGAGGTCCGGTGGCTCTCCGACCTCATCAACGCCGAGCGGGGCGCGCAGGAGCGCGCGCCGCACGCCGAGGGCACCGGCGGCAGCGAAGCCGTGGGTCAGGCAACCCCGTAGGACGAGGCATCCCCTCACAACACGCAAGCCGGAAGACCCCGGCAGGAATTCAAGGAAGGACTCCCCAATGGGTTCGGTTCGAGTAGCGATCGTCGGCGTCGGGAACTGCGCCACGTCCCTCATCCAGGGCGTGCACTACTACCGCGACGCTGACCCGTCCGGCACCGTGCCGGGCCTGATGCACGTCACCTTCGGCGACTACCACGTGCGCGACGTCGAGTTCGTCGCCGCGTTCGACGTCGACGACAAGAAGGTCGGCAAGGACCTCTCCGAGGCGATCAACGCCTCCGAGAACAACACCATCAAGATCTGCGACGTGCCGACGCTCGGGGTCGAGGTCCAGCGCGGCCCGACGCTCGACGGCCTCGGGAAGTACTACCGCCAGACCATCGAGGAGTCCGCGGCCGAGCCGGTCGACGTCGTACAGGCCCTCACCGACGCGCGGGTCGACGTGCTCGTGTCCTACCTCCCGGTGGGCTCGGAGGAGGCCGACAAGTTCTACGCCCAGTGCGCCGTCGACGCCGGCGTGGCGTTCGTCAACGCGCTGCCCGTCTTCATCGCCTCCGACCCGGAGTGGGCCAAGAAGTTCGAGGACGCCGGTGTCCCGATCATCGGCGACGACATCAAGTCGCAGGTCGGCGCCACCATCACCCACCGCGTGATGGCGAAGCTGTTCGAGGACCGCGGCGTCGCCCTCGACCGCACCTACCAGCTCAACGTCGGCGGCAACATGGACTTCAAGAACATGCTCGAGCGCGAGCGGCTGGAGTCCAAGAAGGTGTCCAAGACCCAGGCGGTCACCTCGAACCTGACCGGCTCGCTGGCCGGGCTGGTCGACGACAAGAACGTGCACATCGGCCCGTCCGACTACGTCGCCTGGCTCGACGACCGCAAGTGGGCCTACGTCCGGCTCGAGGGTCGCGCCTTCGGCGACGTACCGCTCAACCTGGAGTACAAGCTCGAGGTGTGGGACTCGCCGAACTCGGCCGGCATCATCATCGACGCGATCCGGGCGGCCAAGATCGCCAAGGACCGCGGCCAGGGCGGCCCGATCATCTCGGCGTCCTCCTACCTGATGAAGAGCCCGCCGGTGCAGCTGCCCGACGAGGAGGGTCGCGCTCGCGTCGAGGCCTTCATCCGCGGCGAGGAGTAGTCGGCGGCGGGCGTTCGTCCGCATCGAGACCGGAGGGGGTCGGTTCCATGAGGAACCGGCCCCTTCGGCCTTTCCGGATCAGCCCGGATCAGCCCGGATCAGCGCGGTCAGCCCGGTCAGCCGCCGACGTCGATGCAGCCGATCTCCTCGCGCAGCTCCAGCCGGGTCCACACCGCCCGGTGGTCGGAGACGGCCGAGTAGAGGACGGCGGACTGGACGGGGGTGAACCACCCGTCGTGGAGCACGAAGTCGATCCGGTGTCGGGGCCGGCGCGCCGGGGCGGTGTGACCGGGACCCTCGCCGACCGCCCACGCGTCGCCGAGTCCGATCGAGCGCAGGGTGCGCAGGGTGTCGGACCCGGACGTCGCGTTCAGGTCGCCGCCGAGGATCGTCGGCCGGCCGTCCTTGCGGATCTGCGCGACCGCGGCCCGCGCCTGCGCCTTGCGGGCGGCGCTCGAGCGATGGTCGAAGTGGGTCGAGTACACGCTGATCTCGACCCCGTCCACGTCGAGCACCGCGTGCAGCAGGCCGCGCTGCTCCTTGCCCCCGGCCCGCGGGAGCAGGATGTTCTGCCAGTCCTTGACCTCGTGGCGGGTCAGGATCGCGTTGCCGATCGGGCCGCCGTCCGGTCGGCGGTGGTTGGGGCCGTAGACCCAGCTCAGGTCGGTCAGGCCGCCGAGCACCTGGGCCTGCCGGGCGAAGCCGCTCCGGCGGCGGTGGTCGTCGACCTCCTGGAGCAGCACCACGTCGGCGTTCCAGGCGCGGATCTCCCGCGCCACCCGGTCGAGCTCCACCCGCCGGCCGTGCGTCAGGCCGCCGTGGATGTTGAACGCGAGCACGGTGATCGGGTGCTGCACCTCGAGGTCCGGGCACAGCGACGCCGGCACCGTGGGGTCCTCGGGTGCCAGCGTCGGGTCGACCGTGGGCTGGGCGGTGCTCGGCGGCGGGGGCGGCACCTCGGTCACCGTGGGCTGCGCGTCGGGTCCGGGCCGGGACCTGGGCGGCTCCTTGGCGTCCTGGAGGGCGAGGACGATCCCCACGACCAGGAGCACCACGACCGCCGCCGCGACGGTCGCGACCTGCGCCGCGGGTCCGGCCCCCGGCACCGCCCGCGGCCGCGCCGGCCGGTCGCCGGCCAGGTCGTCAGCCGGG